>NZ_DATJIY010000135.1:0-14581 GCF_035492835.1 Dinghuibacter sp. | reverse complement strand
TCCACCAGGATGCGTCCGCAGTTCTCGCAAACGATGATTTTTTTGCGCTGCTTGATGTCGCTCTGGCGCTGGGGGGGGATGGCATTGAAACAACCGCCGCAGGCATCGCGGACGATGGGCACGACGGCCAGACCGTTGCGGTAGTTCTTGCGGATGCGATCGAAACTGGCCAGCAGGCGCTCGTCGACCTTTGCGCGGGCCTCGTTGTCCAGTTTACGGTAGTGGCTTTCTTCCTTTTCGGTCTCGCCGATGATCTTTTCCAGCTCGCCCTTTTTGCCTTGCAGGACGGTCTCCTTGTTGGAGACAGCCTTCTTGGCGGATTCGAGGTGACGGGCCTTTTCGGTGATCTCTTCGCCGGCGTCCTTGATGTGCTTTTCGGCCAGCTTGACCTCGAGCGTCTGCATCTCGATTTCTTTGTTGACGGCCTCGAATTCGCGGTTATTCTTGACGTTGGTGCTTTGCTTCTCGTATTTCTTGATCAGGGCTTCGGCCTCCTTGATGATCTCCTTTTTAGAGTTGACGAACTCCTGGATCCCGTTGATTTCCTCTTCCACACGGCGCTTGCGGGCGTGCAACCCCTGGATCTCGTCCTCCAGGTCGCTTACTTCCATGGGGAGCTCCCCTTTCAGTACCTGGATCTCGTCGAGTTTGCTCTCTACCTTTTGAACGGTCAAGAGGGAGGTCAGTTTTTCTTCTACAGAGAAATCTTTAACCGTAGCCATATTGATTATTAACGATTTATAAATAATACCGGACCGGGTTAGTCCGGACCTTCGAGACGAAGAGCGCAAAGGTACGGAATTTTTCGCTCAAAATGTCATGGATAAGACCAGGGGTAAACTGCTCGCTTTCAAAGTGTCCGATGTCCGCCAGGACGATCCGCCCCTCCGCCCCGAAAAAGTCGTGGTATTTCAGGTCGGCGGTCACCAGCCAGTCCGCCCCCGCGCCCAGGGCGCTCCCCGTCAAAAAACCCCCGGCGCCCCCACAAACCGCCACCCTGCGGACTTCCCGGCTCAGCAGGGGGGAGTGCCTGACGACGCTCAGAAGGAAGGTTTCTTTCAGCGCGCGCAGGAAGGTCTCCTCCGGCAGGGGCTCCGGGAGCGTTCCGATCCAGCCCATGCCCACATCCTGGTAGGCGTTATCCAGCGTAACTACGTCGTAGGCAACCTCCTCATAAGGGTGCGCCGCGCGCATGGCTTTTAACACGCCACCCTCCAGGCGACCCGGGAAAATGACCTCCACCCGCACCTCCGGTTCCTGGTGGAACTCCCCTACCGACCCGATATAGGGGTTGGCGCCCTCACCCGCCTGGTAGGTCCCCGTACCCGGGCTGTTGAAGCTACACGCCGAGTATTTGCCGATGTGTCCGGCGCCCGCGGCAAAAAGCGCCGTCCGTACGGCGTATACGTGCGCCACCGGCACGAATACAAAAAGTTTTTTCAACAACCCTTTTTTAGCCTCCAGGGGTTCCACCCCGAGTAGCCCCAGGGCGGAAGCGATCCGGCTGTTCATCCCGCCCCGGACGTTGTCCAGGTTCGTATGGATCGCATAGATCGTGATGTCGTTACGGATGGCTGCCAGTACGGCGCGCTCCACATAGGTCCTGCCTGTGATGCGTTTGAGGCCCTTGAAGATGATGGGGTGATACGTCACCACCAGGTTGCAACCCAGCGTCACCGCCTCCCCGATTACCTCTTCAGTGGCGTCGAGGGTGCAGAGTACCCCGGAACAAGGCCGGTTGGCGTCCCCCACCAACAGACCCGCGTTGTCGAAGTCCTCCTGGTAGACCGGGGGTGCCACCCCCTCCAGGACGTCGATGATGTCTTGTATCCGCATGCTGCAAACTACGGATTTTTGGCGGCGCCGCTCCCCGGAGACGCAACCGCGCCGCTCCCCGTGGCGTCCACGACGCGCTCGAAGTGCAACAGCTTCCCATCCTCGTCGATGCCTTCCACCACGATGCGGACGTGTTTGCATTCGTCGTTGTTATAAAACCGTACCGGCACCGTATGGCTCGTTCCCGAGGTGAACAGGAAGGGAGACCAGGCCAGCGTCGTCCGGTAGTCGGGATAGGCGCCCGTACTGTCGTGGTTGGTATACACGGGGCTGTAGAACGTCCGGATCGGGGCGTAACCCAGCAGCGTCAGACGCTTCAGCCCCGGCATATTTACGGTCTCGTCGCCGCCGCGGCGGGTATAGATCGCTATGGCCCCGTAGGGTCCGCCACCCGTCGCTCCGAAGAACGGTGGCGGGAACACCTTAACATAGGCAATGTCGGTGACGGGGATTTCTTCCAACATGTTGATGTCGGTATTCACTTCATCTACGAAAAAAGCGGGGGTGCCACCGCGGTAACGCGCGGAGCTATTGGGGTAAGCGCCCGAGACGATCAGACCCGGCACCCGGCCCTGGAGGAAGGTCAGGATATCTATATAACTGGAGGCGAAATGGTCGTTGACCAGGTCGAAATTGTGGCTGTCGCCACCGGCGAACATGCCGCTCGTATAGCGCGCGTCCATTTCTTCCAAAGGCGTTTTCTTATGCCCCTTGATGACGATCTCCTGGAGCTCTTTGGCGCGCTGCAGCCGCCGGAGACCGGCGAGCAGGTCGGCCTCCCGGTTGCCCTTGCCGACGAACGCGGTGTCGCGTTCCCCTTCCGGAAACACGGCGCCCAGGAGCTGTTCCCTGCTGATCGGGAAATTGGGCGTCGGGTCCATACGGAGCTGGACGTTTTCACCGGCCCATCCCTTTTTGTTGACCTGGTAATATACCTGGGCGGTATCGAAAAAAACGAGTCCATCCAGGGTGAAGTTCCCCGCGGAATCCAGCTGGGTGATCATGAGCTTTTTTGTCGAATCGTTCCCCCGCAGGAACATGGTGAGCAGGGTATTGGTTACCGCTTTTTTACCGGACTCGGTGCGGGCCTGCCCGTGGAAGCTGAGGTAGTTCTTGTCGGTGTATTTTATGACGGGTAGCCGGCCCGCCTCCAGCGCCCGCCAGTCGAACCTGCGCCAGCCGTGCGTGCGCATGACCAGGTCGAGCAGGGCCTGTGTACTGTCGGCGTCGTCCCTGAAATAAAAACCGGGGTTGTAGATGTTGCCCTTCAGGTCGCTTTCCAACAGCAAGCCGGTCAGGATATTCCGCCGGTTCGGTTCGGGCGTAAGCACGTCGGCGTCGGTAACCGATACCGACATATAGCCCGTTGTGGTGTCGTCGAAGTGCAGGTTCCAGGCGTTGTATCCCCTGGCCCCAAGGTTCAGCGTATCCAGCGTAAGGGTCGCCGCGCGGCGGATGTCCGAGGGCCGGATAAAGACTACGCGTTCGGCCAGGGGCTCGCCATCCGGTGCAAAAAGCGTAAGGGTCACGATACCGGGCACGAATTTATCGGTGGGTATGAATCCGCTGATCTCCGGGTTGTCCGCCGACAAGGTCGTCTTGGCCCTGAAGACCAGGGTCCCGTACAGGCTGGCGACGACCTGGAGCGGTTGTCCCAGGTAGCGGCTCAGCGTATCCGCGCGCAGCAGGAAACCGATGCCGCGGGCGGTGGTCCGGGTGTTCAGGACGACGCCGTCCGGTCGCGGAACGGGAAGCGGTAACCGCTGTTGGCCGAGGGGTGTTTGCACCACCGCCGTGTAGGTCCGGCCTTTGACCGGCGTGAGCTGGAGTAGCCCCATCCCGTCGTGCATCGTGGTAAAATCCGTGACGACGGTATCCAGGTCGTCCACCACACGCCCGCTTACGGCCACGGGCAGGCCGCGCTGGTCGGTCGCGCGGAAAGCCACCACGCCCTGGACGTTGGTGACCTCGTCCCCGCCTTCCGGCAGGAACTGGACGTCCACGCCCGGGGCCGGCGCCGGCTCGACCGGGGATGAGGCCGCCGCCGCGACATCCCTCTTTTTAGGAGTCCTTCCCTTTTCGGGCGTCACCGTCGCAGCGTATACCGGAATGGCCTGGTGATAGAAAAAATCCGGATCGGAATTACTCATCCAGTCCGACCAGGCGCGGAGGGTGTACAACCCCTGGGTCAGCGAGTCGGAAAGCTCGATATCGCCCAGCGATAATTTACTCATCAAAACCGGGAAGTACTTTTGGACGATCCGGTTCCCGGCTGCGTTGAACAACTCCACGTGCATACCGGTGCTGGAGCCGCCGGGGAAACCGCCGGAGCTGAAATAGGCTTTGAACCAAACGGTATCCCCCGCCATATAGCGGTCTTTGTCGAGGTGCAGGTACAGCCTCTCCTGAGGGAAACTGTCCGAAAGGGTCTTTAGAATGCTTTCCACGCCCGGTTTTTGCTGGGCGTTTGACCGGGAGAGGCCGGCAATGGCAAACAGAACGAAGAGGTAGGCTTTCCTCATGGGAAATGGCAGTTGGTTGCTTTGGTTGAAAGTACGAAGAAGAAATTGCATTTATACCGGGAACGTTGCCGGGTCCCGGTGTACATTTGACGCCTATGGAACAGACCTACGCGGCTTACGTCGACAAAATGCAACAGGTGGCCGATCTGCGTTACAGCGCGGCCGTATTGCAATGGGACCAGGAAACCTATATGCCCCCCAGGGGAGAGGACGCCAGGGCGCGCCAGCTGGCTACGCTGAGCGAGCTTTCGCACCGGCATTTTACGGCGGGGGATATGGGCGCGCTGCTTCGCGGGCTGACCGGCGCCACCCTTGACAACCGCCAGGGCCGTAACGTCTCCCGAAGCCTGGAGGACTACGAACGGGAAGAAAAGCTCCCGTCCGACTTCGTACGCCGCCTGTCCGAAACCGTCAGCGGCGCATTCCAGTCCTGGATGGCCGCCAGGAAAGCCAACAATTTTTCGGTACTGGCGCCCACGCTCGATAAGCTCGTCTCCCTGAAACGTCAGGAGGCCGACCTCAAGGGATACGAAGGGCATCCCTATAACGCGTTGCTCAACGATTTTGAACGGGGCGCGACCGTCGCCTGGCTGGACGGCCTCTTTGGGGATCTCATCCCGCCCTTGAAGACGCTGCTCGACCGGACCCAGGCCGCACCCCAGGTGAAGAGCGCCTTTCTCCACGGGCACTTTCCCAAGGACCGCCAGTGGGCGTGGGGGCTGGACCTGCTGGGCCGGATGGGGCTCGACATGACGGCCGCCCGCCAGGACCTGAGCGAGCATCCCTTTACCACCAACTTCTCCGCCACGGACGTCCGGGTGACTACGCGCATCAGCGAGTCCGATTTTACCAGCATGACCTGGAGCTGTATCCATGAAGGGGGGCACGCCCTCTATGAACAGGGACTGCCCGTGAGCGAGTACGGGCTGCCCCTGGGCGAACCCTGCTCCCTGTCGATACACGAGTCCCAAAGCCGGCTGTGGGAAAACAACCTCGGCCGCAGCGAATCTTTTTGGACAGGATTATGGCCCGTTTTACAATCGTATTTTCCGAACACCTTCGGCAGTATAACTACGCGGGACTTTTACGAAGGCATCAACCGCGTCGAGCCCTCCCTGATACGTACCGAATCGGACGAGCTCACTTATCACTTCCATATCGTCATCCGGTATGAGCTGGAAAAAGCGCTGATCGACGGCAGCCTGACCACCCGGGACATCCCGGGCTACTGGGCGGACGCCTATCGTAAGTACCTGGGCGTTACCGTTCCCGATGACCGGCAGGGTTGTTTGCAGGACGTCCACTGGAGTCACGGCAGCTTTGGCTATTTCCCCACTTATACGCTGGGCAGCCTGTACGCGGCCCAGTTGTTCGAAGCCTGCACCGGATCGCTGCCGGGCGTAGAATTACGAACCCGTAAAGGCGACTATGGCCCGATACTGGGTTGGCTGCGCGAAAAAATCCATAGCCAGGGGCGATATTACGACAGCGAAAATTTGTGCCGGCAAGCCACCGGCGCGGGTTTGGACCCAGTCGTCTTCCTGCGGTACGTAGGGGCGAAGTACACGGATATCTACAAACTGATGGCCTGAAAATTGCATATATTCCTATTTCGAATCGTATATTAGCAGTCTGAAAACTCTTATCCTTTTTTAAAGCATATTTCCCGTTTTTGATCCGTCCCTACCATGCTTGTCTCCTAAGCTACAGTAGGCCGTGTGCAGTCCAGGATATTAAGTATTCCTGTACTCTCTATGCACGTATTCGATCTGTTTATTCCTATGAGGCGACCCCGGCGATGGGGGATCCTACCTTTGCTGCTCCTGTTGGCGATCCCACGGGTGGACGCCCAATTGCACGCAGCCTTTAGCGCGAGCCCGCCAAACGGTTGCTCTCCGCTGCTGGTGCAATTCACCGATCAATCGCAAGGGAACCCGGTTTCCTGGCGATGGGAGCTTGGCAACGGCAACCGATCCTCCATCGCCAACCCGGCCGCGACCTACTTCACCCCTGGCGCGTACACGGTCACCCTGGTGGTAACCGACGCCGCAGGGAATGTGGATTCCGTTACGAAGACGCAATACATCAACGTTTACCCCGTCCCGGTAGCGGCTTTTGGTGCGCGTGACACCACGGGGTGCCTGCCGCTGGCAACCGCGTTTACCGACAGCTCCACCGTCGCTCAGGGCTCCCTCGTCCAATGGAAATGGGACTTTGGGGACGGTATCACGGCCTCCACCGAAAACCCGCAACATACCTATACCGCCTCCGGACGCTTTAACGTCACGCTGCAGGTCACCAGCAACTACGGCTGTGCCGCCACCACGACCAAGGTCAACTACATCGACGTGCCCGCGCCGGTCCAGGCCGCCTTTGGCGCCGGCGCGACGGCGAGCTGCAAGCCGCCGGATACCGTCGTCTTTGCCAATACCAGTAGTGGTCCGGGCCCATTGTCGTATGCCTGGTCCTTCGGGGATGGCTTAGCCTCCTTAGACGCATCGCCAACCCATATATACAGTCAGCCCGGGTTATACACGGTCTCGCTTACGGCGACCAGCCCGATGGGCTGCATCAATACCCTGACGCGCACCTCCTACATTTCAGTTGGTCAGAACGTCGCGACGTTCACCACCAGCGCACCCACCGCCTGCACCAAAAGCCCCGTCGTGTTCCAGAATACGACCGGTCTGCACGCGGACAGCATCCTCTGGCGCTTCGGGGACGGCCAGGTGTCGCGCCTGGCGGGCCCGGGCCACACCTACGGACAACCCGGGACCTATTCCGTAACGCTGGTCGTGTACGCCGGGGCCTGCACCGATTCCACCACCCGCCCGCTGGTGGTGGGCGTGGTACCCAACGGAGCCTTTACGGCAGACAAAACCAATGGCTGCAACACCCCCTTCCCGGTGCAATTCAACACCGATTCGTCAGGTATCCTGTCGTATGCCTGGGACTTCGGGGACGGCCAGACGTCTACCGTGCAAAATCCGGCGCACACCTACACCCACCGCGGCATCTATACTGTACGCCTGATCCTTACGGGCGCCGGCGGCTGTGCGGATACCGTCGTCAAACCGAACTACATCACGATAGCCTCGCCGACGATCACCCTGACGGGCGTACCCGCGTCCGGGTGTCTGCCCTTTACCCTGAGCCCGGGCGCACAGGTAAGCACGAGCGACCCGGTGACGGGGTACCTGTGGACCTTTGGGGACGGCGTGACATCCGCCCTGCAAACGCCCTCTCATACCTATACCGCCCAGGGCACCTACGCGGTAAGCCTCACCATCACGACCGCCAGCGGTTGCACCGCCACCGTGACCGACTCCCCCGCGGTACAGGTGGGTACCAAACCCGCGGCGGCATTCGTAGCGACACCCACCAACAGTTGTGTAGGCACATCGATCCAGTTCACCGACCAGACGCCAAACCCCGTGGACCAGTGGCGCTGGTATTTCTACGGCAGCCAGACCGTCGGGTCCACCAGCCGTAATCCGCTCTACGCCTATGGGGATACGGGTACCTACACCGTAATGCTGGTGGCGGGGAACAATGGCTGCCTCGACACCGCGATACGACCGCTCTATATCCATATCGCGCCACCGGTGGCGCGTTTTTCCGCGCCCATCGATTGCAGCCAGCGGATGACGCGTGTCTTCACCGACCAGAGCGAGGCCGCCACCTCCTGGACCTGGAATTTTGGCGACGGCAGTACCAGCAACAACCAAAACCCAACGCACACCTATGCCAGCCCGGGGACCTACACCGTAACGCTCCAGGTGACCAACGGGACCTGTACCGAAACGTCCAGGGCCCAGGTGAAGATCATCATGGCCGATCCCAGCTTCCAGGCTTCGGTCGCAGCTTCCTGCAAGGGCGCCCCGGTCCGCTTCACCTGTGCCGCGCTGGATACGACGACCGTCAAACAGCTCGTCTGGACCTTTGGGGACGGGACCACACAAACCACGGGCACCGTCCGTTCGGTCAGCCACGTGTATCCCCGGCCCGGTTCCTACACCGTCAGCGTAAAGGTGACCGACCTGAACGGTTGCGATACCAGCTATACCGCCCCGTTACCCCTGCCCGTCAACGGTCCGACGGCCGCGTTTACCCCGTCCCCCACCGCGGTCTGCGCGGGTTCGCCGGTTACCTTCAACGACCAATCGGTCACCGACGGGATACACCCGATCCTGAGCCATATCTGGTCGTTTGGAGACGGGGTGGTGGACTCCACGCTGACGATACCCTATCAGCATATTTACGGTTCCGGCGGGTCGATGCCGGCCGTGCTGACCATCCGGGACGCCAGCGGTTGCGCCGATTCGACGCGGCAAAACGTACTGGTCTCAAAACCACAGGCGGGCTTTAGCGTCTCCGACACGGTGATATGCGTGAATAAGACGCTCTACTTCGACAACCAGTCAACCGGCGGCGTCTCACCTATTACCTACACGTGGTACTTTGGCGACGGGATCGTCGCCAGCGCCACGAACCCCGGTTTTGCTCCATCCCACGTATACACCCGGCCCGGGTTGGACACCGTCACCCTTAGTATAAAAGACGCGCTGGGCTGCACCGACTCCCTGGTGCGTCCGGATTATATCGACGTCCAGATCCCCAAAGCCGCCTTTACGCTCCCACAGCACGTCAGCTCGTGTCCGCCGCTGGAGGCGCAATTCACCAACCAGTCGGCCTATTATTCGGTCGTGCACTGGGACTTCGGCGACGGGAACACGTCCACTGACGTCAACCCGGTACACTTCTATTCTTATCCGGGAACCTATATCATCACCCTTATCGTAACCGGGGTGAGCGGGTGTACCGATCAGGCTACCGACACCGTCATCGTCCACGGACCGACGGGTACCTTTACGTATAGCCCGGCGACGGGGTGCGACAGCCTGGTCACCCATTTTTCAGTGGCCTCGGACAGCTCGGTCAATTATGTGTGGGACTATGGGGACGGGGAGACCCTGTCCGGTCCGCAGAACAGTACAACGCACACCTATCCCGATACCGGCACCTACATACCCCGCATCATCCTGATCAACATCGACCACTGCCAGGTCCCGGTCACCGGCCAGAACCCAATCCACGTCTACCGGGCCTATGCCGGTCTGGGGCTGAGCGGCTCGGGCGGGTGCGGCTCCGCGTCGGTACAGTTCAGGGACTCCTCGACCTCCAACGATGCGGTCGGCGGCTGGTTCTGGGATTTCGGGGACGGCGTCACCTCCGGCCTGCAAAACCCTTCCCACACCTATACGCAACCGGGGAACTATACCCTGACCCACGCGGTGGTCACGCTGAACGGTTGTACCGACACCATCCGGTGGCGCGATACGATCCATGTCTTTCAACCGCCTGCCATCCAGCTCCCGCCGGACACCTCGGCCTGCGTACCGGTTACGCTGTCGTTCAGTGCCTCGGTCCTCGTGGGCGATTCGCTGCGTTGGTATTGGAACCTGGGCAACGGACAGAAGGCGACGACGCCCGTCCCACCCCCCGGCGCCTACACCCAGGCAGGCGTATACAACGTCACCGCCCAGGTCGTGGACGCACACGGTTGCACCGACAGCGCGGCCGAGGTCGTAACCATCCATCCGTTGCCCGCCACCAGCGGGGGTGGCAACTATATCCTCTGCCAGGGTACACCCATCACGCTGCAGGGCAGCGGTGCGGATCGATATGTCTGGAGTCCTGCCCAATACCTGAGCTGTACCCAATGCGCCGCACCGCAGGCCAATCCGCCCGGGGACGCCGAATTTTTTGTCACGGGGTATACGGTGTACGGCTGTTCTGCGCCGGACAGCGCCTATGTCCACGTCGTCCATCCACCCAAGGTCGTCACCAACGGCGACACCACCGTTTGCCTCGGAGGCTATTACCGGTTGCACGCCAGCGGCGCCGACTACTATAGCTGGTCGCCGTCCGTAGGGCTGACCGACCCGTCTTCACCAGACCCCGTCGCCACTCCGCCCGCCACCACGACCTACACCGTGGCCGGCAGCGACAGCGCCCATTGTTTTGCCATCGATAAAAGCGTAACCATCAACGTGAATCCGATCCCCACGGTCGACGCGGGTCCGGACGTCACGGCGTCGGCGGGTGTACCCTTTCCCCTCCATATCACCTATTCTCCGGACGTGGTGTCCTGGCAGTGGACCCCGCCAAACGGGCTGAGTTGCGATAGCTGCCCCGATCCCAGCGCCAGCCCCACGGGCAATACGTTTTATACCATCACCGTCCGGAACGAAGACGGCTGTACCGCCCAGGACACGATGACCGTTTTCGTGACCTGCGGGGGTGGGAACGTATTCATTCCGAATACCTTTTCCCCTAACGGCGACGGCATGAACGACGTCTTTTATCCGAGGGGCAAGGGCGTGGCCCAGGTCAAGTCCTTCCGGGTCTTCAACCGCTGGGGGCAACTGGTGTTCGAGCGGTACAATTTCAACGTCAACGACCGGTCTTCCGGTTGGGATGGCTCCGTCGGCGGGCAAAAGCTGCCGCCGGACGTATTCGTGTATATCTGCGAAGTCGTGTGTGAAAATAACCAGGTATTGCTGTTCAAAGGGGATGTGACCCTGTTACGATAAAACATTGTTTATGAAGCAAATTTACACTTGTATCCTTGTCCTTATCGCATTCTCCGCGCGCGCCCAGGACGTCCACTTCTCGCAATTCTACGAGGCGCAGCTCTATCAGAACCCCGCGCTCGCCGGCCTTTATAAAGGGGACGTCCACCTCCAGGCAATGTTCCGCGACCAATGGACAAGCATATCCACGCCCTTCCAGACCGGTTATCTCAGCGGGGAATACAAGCTGCCCGTCGGCCGGCAAGACGATTTCCTGACCATCGGCGGACAGATCATGTACGACAAAGCGGGTACAGCCTCCCTGACCACGACCGTCCTCGAACCCGCCCTGGCCTATCAGAAGTCCCTGAACAGCGACCGGGAAATGTACCTCAGCGTGGGTTTTACGGGAGGACTTACCCAACGGCGGTTCGACCGGAGCCAGATCACCACCGATAACCAGTATGATAACCCGGGTGGGTACGACGGGGAAAACCTGTCCAATACGAATATCTCCTACCTGGATGGCTCGGCCGGTATCGCCTTTACGACCGCCCTCGATGGCGACAACCAAAACCACCTCTATCTCGGTGTTTCATACGGCCATTTCAACAAACCTCATTCGTCGTTCTATAACGACCAAACCGTTGAACTTCAACCCAAATGGATATGTTCGGCGGGTATGAAAATGTACGTCTCCGACGAGACCTTTATGGAGCTCCACGCCGACTATATGCGGCAAGGGCCCTACCGGGAGACGATGTTTGGGGGGATTGGGTCCTATCAGTTCGGGGATCCGGACGACCCGGACGAGGTACTGGGCCTGGGGGCCTTTATCCGGTGGCAGAGCGATATAATCCCGGTGTTGCGGCTGAGCATGCGGACCTATACCGTCTCGCTGAGCTATGACGCCAACATCTCCGACCTGAAAACCGGTTCCCAGGGACGGGGGGGATTCGAATTGGGGCTGTCCTTCCTGGCCTTTACCCGGGCCAGCAACTCGACGCGGAACAGTACCATGTGCCCGGAATTTTAACGGGCAACGCCGGCTTCGAGCCCCGGAAATTTAAAATAATCAACATTTTGTGGAAAACCTCCGGAAAATATGTATCTTAGATTGTAATAAAGTACCCTAATATCCGTTGAGAAGCATTTTACTCATATCGCTATTCCTAATAGGAGCTGCCATAGCTCCCTGTCGCTCCTATGCACAGACGACACCCATGCCTAATCCGGATGAATCGGAGAAGGTGGTCAAGGTGTATCCCAGCCCAGCTGTTACCTACGTCAATTTTGAGTTTCAGAAGGAATACGACAAGGCCAACTCGCTTGTCATTTTTAATTTTATAGGCAAGAAGGTCTATGAAGCCCCCAGCATGCCCCAGAAATTAACGCTCAACGTGAGCGATTATTATAGGGGCACTTATATTTATCAGGTCCGGGATAGGACAGGGAATATTATCGATTCGGGGAAGTTCCTGGTAACTAAATAGTTTTACAGCACCTGCACCATCAGAAATTTCAGGTATTCCGTGTTTTCCATCCCCCAGATGATCGGGTGATCGGATGACTGCGCCCGGAAGGTTACCTGGCGCAGCTGTCGGCGGGCGTCCTTGGCAGCCAGCGCGATGATCTCCAGGAACAGGTTGGGTTGCACGAGGTTGGTACAGGATGACGTCACCAGGAATCCTCCCGGCCGGACGAGCTTCATCCCCCTCAGGTTGATTTCCTTGTAACCCGTGATCGCCTTTTGTATGTTTTCCCGGCTCTTGGTAAACGCGGGTGGGTCGAGCATGACGACGTCGTAGGACCGGTTCTCCTTTGACCAGGCCTTGAGGACGTCAAAGGCGTTCATGGCCTCGAAGGCGCAACGGTCCTGGAGCCCGTTCAATTCGGCGTTCCGACGGGCCTGGGCCACCGCGGTTTCGGAGATGTCCAGCCCCAGTACGTTTTTTGCGCCGTAGTGCGCCGCATGGACGCCAAAGGTCCCGGTATAACAAAACGCCTCGAGCACGTCCGCATCCTTTACAATGGCGCTGATCGCGCGGCGGTTGTCCTGCTGGTCGAGGAAATACCCCGTTTTCTGGCCGTGCTCGAGGTCAACGTGGAACTTCAGACCGTTCTCGCGGATGATGATCTGCGGGTCGAAGGCTGGCCCGATCGGCCCCTTGACCTGCTGCAACCCCTCGAGCTCGCGCACCGGCACGTCGTTCCGCTCATAGATGCCCTTGGGGTTGAAAATCCTGCGAAGCGCCTCGACGATCGCACCCTTCCACCGGTCCATCCCGAGGGCCAGCGTCTGCAGGACGAAGTAGTCGTTGAATTTATCGATGATCAGGGCCGGCAGGAAGTCCGCCTCCCCGAAAATGAGGCGGCAGTTTTCGGTATACCCGATGTGCTGCCGGTATTCCCAGGCCCTGGCTATCCTTTTATAGAAGAAATTATCGTCTATGACCTCCTTCGGATCGCGGGAAAGGATGCGCACCACGATCTGCGACTGGGGATTGATATAACCCGTACCGATGTATTTCCCGTCATGCGATTCCACCCGTACGATGTCCCCCGCACCGACCGCGCCTTCCGTCCCCTGCACCTCGTTGGCAAATACCCACGGGTGCCCGTTAGCGACGCGGGGGGCTATCTTCCGTTTTAGTGTAACCTTGGTCATAGCGCGCAAAGGTAAGAAATACCTACCTTCAGGACATGTCCACACCTTTTCAAAAGATCGAAGTCGCCCCAGGGATAACCCTTTCCGAGCCGCTGGCGGCGCATTGGGCCGCCATAGCCGGATCGCGGCGGCCGTTTATAAAGATCGATCCGACGCCCTCACCCAACCTTCCTTCTACCCGGAGCAGCTTCGGAAACCTGCCGCTGCTGCCAAAGGGCTTCGCCTACCCCGAAGACGCCGCGGGCAATCCCCTGTTCCCCCTGGCAACCATCAATTTCGCCGAGGTCCCTCCCCTGGAGCCCTTCCCGACATCCGGTTACCTGCAATTCTTTTGCACCGTCGCCAGCGACGACTATGGCTCCAACTACAATGACCTGTTCGACACCGCCGACTTCCGGGTATTGTATTTTACGCCTGACGAAGTCGCCAGTCCACAAACCCATTTCAACTTCCTGAACCCGATATTCGAACACCGTCGCGCGCCCATGCGCACCCCACACGCCCTTTCCTTCCAGCCGGCGGAAGGCTACATGGGCCCTGGCGAAATCGCCTTCGACGCCAACTACGCCTTCTCCGAAGAAATCTCCGATAAATATCCCGAGCTCGCCGACGAACTCGAACGCGAGCTCTGGAGGGTCTTCGCCCTTCCTGGCCATCGCCTCGGCGGCTACGCCTACTTCAACCAGGAAGACCCGCGATACGAATTCGAATACGACCCCTCCCTGATGTTGCTGCTGCAAATCGACCACAACCAGGGAAAACGCACCCACTGGAATTTCCACGGGACGGCCCAGTTCCTCATCGACCCCGCCGCCCTCGCGGCCCGTGACTTCTCTGCGGTAGCTTTCAATTGGGACGACTAGGTTGCTCTGCCCTTGGCCCTCGCGCAACCCGCTCGCGCCTGCCGCTGCCCCTTAGCCCGGTAGGAAGAATTGAGGGGTGGAGTGCCTCTTTTCCCCTGTTTTGCGAAACGTTTCGCA
>NZ_DATJIY010000134.1:0-12340 GCF_035492835.1 Dinghuibacter sp. | reverse complement strand
AAAACCAAAGCCAAACTCGAAATAAAGATTCAGGATCATAATCACCGCCGCCGGCACGGCCGCCGCCCACCCGATCCACCGGTATCGGTGTGGGAAAAGAAATTTCAGGTCCATGGGTAAGTTTTTGACAAATGTAAAGTTCTTTAATCCTTTTGTCAAGTATTCTTTACATAAAGTCGTGTTAAATTGACCTAAAATTCCGCGGGGCTCCGCCTTAGTTCAAGCTGAAAGTCGGCTCGTCGTTGGAATCGAGCCGCTTTATCAGCCCCAATTCATAGGCTTTTCCTATGGCCCCGGCCATATTCCTGGCTTTTAGTTTCCGATAGGCGTTCTTGCGGTGCGATTCCACCGTACGCGTCGATATATTCAGGATATCGGCAATCTGCTTGTTGCTATTCTCCAGTGCGATCAGCTGCAATATCTGGAGCTCCCTCGAGGTGATGCGACAGGGAAGACGAGGCTTTGTACCATACACTACGGATGGTTCCTTTGCCATCATCCGGGCGACAGTCCCGGAGTATACCGCATCTCCGGTCTTGAGGTATATTTCGCGTATCCTGTCCCTCAGCTCCAGATGGTCTATGCCCCATTCTATATAACCGGCCGCGCCGATCCTTATGGCCGCCAGGACGTCGTCCTTTTCCAGCAAATCTGCTATCACGAGGATGCGTATGCCCGGGCAGGCGAGTAGTAGCTTAGGGATTAAACGGATGGCCATGCCCGATTTGCCGCGTACGCTCAGCAACAGGACGTCGCAGGGTGTCTTCCTATGCGTAAACATCGCTTCATTGATGGTCTTTGCCGGGACCATGTCAAAACCCAAAACGATACGTTCATCCGCGGTTTGAACCGGGGTTTTCAGGATATATTTGATACCGAATAGCCTGATGGGCTCGTCGCTGACCGCCAGGACGCGGCAGACGGGGACTTTTTCGTAGTTCATGTGTTAGCTTTTGTTGTGAGGATTTGATTTTGGGCGCCAGTGGGCTCGATCGGTCACCCGAAGAGGCCGTCGCGCTTTAGGTCGAAGAGGTGTATGAGGCCCAGCTCGTATGCCAATTTTACCGCATGGGCCTGTGAGCTTGCGCCTAATTTTATTCTTGCATTCCGGCTGTGCGTTTCCGCGGTAGATTCGGAAATACTCATGATCGTGGCTATTTGCGCCATCGTCTTACCGTCACCTATAAGCTGAAGAACCTGAAGCTCTCGCCTGGACACCACTTTAGGTTTGCCGTCATGCACTTGTTTCTTATCGACTTGTGTTTGCTCCAATGCTTTGTATTCGATTTGGCTGATCTCTTTCGAAAAAAGCGATCCGTTAAACTTATAACAGGCCTTTTGAACCAGCTCGCGGAGTTCCGCACCCGGGACACAATATTCCATGTATCCTGAAGCTCCCGCTCGCATAGCCATCTGTATCTCCTCATGTTCAGGGAAATCGGCAATCACGAGGATCCTCGTTTGGGGGCGTTGATCCTTTAGCGTTCCGATTAGTTGGATAATCTGACCCGTCATTATTCGCACGGATAACAATAGGACGTCGTAATACGAGTCCCTTAATTTGGACATGGCTTCGGCGCCGGTCCTGGCGTGATCGGACTTGAAAACAGGATCATAGGGTCCTTTACCGGTGCCCGCTCCGTTGAGCGGGAAGTTGATCCCGTTAAATACAATTTCCTCGCGGGCGACGATCAGTACCCGACAGAAACCTTTTTTCTGAAAATTGGTCATAATGATTAGGTTTTTTGTAAGCAATATGACCGGGCGATACATATAGATGCACAGACCCCACTTTTTCCATAAGCTTATCGTGACTTTTTTTTAAAATTTTTTCTATACCGCATTTAATGGATGGACTCCTGTATATAACCTCCGGATAATCCGGTATTTATATTTTTGCTCGCAGCGGCGGCGGCCGGACTAACACCTGTCAGGACTACTTTCGTTTTCCAAAAACTTATCGTATGTTTAAAAACCTATTGGCAGCGCTGCTGCTCTCGGGTATCCTTTCCCCTTGTTCAAGTCAGAGATTAAAACGGGCGCCGCCGGCGCTGGAGGCTTGTCTGGATAGTCTCCGGGCGGAGCCGGGGGCGAAGTATGCGGTCGCCTTGCTGGTGGCGGTTCCGGATACGGCGCGCCCGCGCGCGTTGATCACCTGGCCGAAGGGGCGGCTGGGGCATGTGTTCCTGGGCTTGTTTGTCGATGACGGGCGGCGACGCAAAGCCGTCTACGTGGGGTTTTATGCGCGCTCGCCGGTGCTGGCGTTTACGACGGGGGTAGGCGTAGCGTCGCGGCTTGTTGACAACGCGGGGCATCGGTATGATGGCGTCATTGTCCGGCGCGTCGATGAGACTGCCTGGAAGGCCGTGGTTACGCGGCTCCGAACGGACGCGGGCAAGCGGTATTCCGTGCTGGGGTTTAATTGCGTGCACTTCTCGCTGGACGTCTTTAACGCGGCGTCGGTTCACCCGTTGACCATTCCGCTGATGCGGCTACCCGGGGAAAAGACCGGTGGGCACCTCACACCCAACGGGGCATACATACAATTGCAGACGATGCGCCATACCAACGGCAATGTGGTGCTGCGGCGTGGGACGGCGTCGGACTTCTGGCCGGCGGACAGCGTCGCGGGGCTCCGTAGGGAATAGCCCGCCGGGGATTGTCGTATCTTCATCCCATGGATACCCCCCTGGAGACGCATGCGGACAACGGTGTGACGCGGTCGACCATCTGGAATATCGATGGGATCCGGCTGGGCCACGCCGTTTCGCGATTTAAACCCGTAGGGCCGACGGAGCTGTCGGGGCGCGCGGCGCCGGGTGAAGGCGCATCGGGCGACGACGCCCCGAAGCCGGAGGCGCCGGACGTCGTCCGCCTCCACTTCGGTCTCCGCGGCAACTACAGCTTTACCTACCGGCAGCTCGGCCGCACCTTCGACCTGATCGGCGGGCACCACAACCTGATGTATTCCCGGGAATTCAACATCAGCGTCGAGCCGCACAGCCCGGAAATCGAAACCTTCGGGGTGCAGTTCCCGAGGGATCGCTTTATAGAGCTTACGAGGGGCGCGAGCGACGCGTTGCAGCGTTTTGCGCAGCATATCATCGACGGTGAGAATGTGCTTTTCTCCGAGTATTGGGGCGCGCTCGATCCGGGGATGGAGACGGTGATCCGGCAGATCATCCAGTGTGCTTATGGGGGCGACCTCAAGCGGTTGTTCCTGTTGTCCAAGAGCATCGAGCTCCTCGTTTTATCGGCGGACGCGTGCGCGGAGCAAAAGGAGACCGTTTTCCTAAAAAACAAAACCGACCGGGAGCGCATCATCGCCGCGCGCGACCTCGTCAACGGCCGGCTGGACGATCCGCCCAATCTGTCGGAGATCGCGCGGTCGGTGGGTCTCAACGAATACAAGCTGAAAAGGGGCTTCAAGGAGACCTTTCGCAACACCGTTTTCGGGTACCTCTCGGAGCAACGGCTGCAGCTGGCGATGGAGCGGCTGAGGGACACCGACAAAACGGCCGCCGAAATCGCCGTGGAGCTCGGCTACGCATCCCCGCAGCACTTCAACAACGCGTTCAAGAAGAAATTCGGACGCACGCCGCAATCTGTTAGAATAAATCCTTAAAATGCAATGGCCCCCATAACGGGAGGCGTAACGTTGTAAAAAAAAGCCATGAGCCAACCTTTGATCGTACGCAGCAGCATCAGTATTCAGGCCCCCGCGCAAAAAGTATGGGACCTCCTGACCAACCCCGGGCAAACCCCAAAGTATATGTTCGGTTGCGCCGCCCTGTCAGACTGGACCGTGGACAGCCCGCTGATCTGGAAGGGGAATTTCAACGGTGTCGAGCTCGTCGCGGTAAAGGGTACGGTGACGGGCATCCGCCCCGGTCAGTTCCTCGCCTACACGACCATCGACCCCAATTCAACCATCCCGGATGTCCCGGAGAACTACGTGACCGTCACCTATACCCTTACCGAAACGAATGGCGAAACCTTGCTGGAGGTCACCCAGGGCGACTTCGCAGGGGTTGCGGATGGGCAGCGCCGTTATGAAGAGACGTACAACAACGGGGAAGGCTGGAACCCCATTCTGGTCCAAATCAAGGCCCTCGCGGAAGCGTGAGCGCACCCGCGCCCGAAGCGGCCGGCGCCTAGTGATCCGACAGCACCACCGCCGGCTTCGCCCCTTTCCGCTTCCGCGCCAGCAATAGCAGCGGGAGCGCCGCCGCGAAAATAATCCCCAGGAGCAGGAACCCGTCCAGGTAACTCATCAGCGAGGACTGCTGGTTGACGGCGTAGTCGACCAGCCCCAGCGCGCGCTGGCCGGGATTTAACGCCCCCTGCGAGGCCGCGTACCGCGTGTATCCCTGCAGCCGCTCGTTGAAAGCGTTGTTATACACCGTAACGTTTTCCAGCAGGTCGTTACGGTGCTGGGCGAACTTCCGCGCCAGGAAAGTGTTCACCAACGCAATCCCGAAGGAGCCGCCCAGCTGGCGCATCATATTGTTGAGGGCTGCGCCCTGTTGAAAATCCCTGGCGTCCAGACCGGACACCGCCAGCGTCGTCAGCGGCACCGTCACGATCGCCAGCCCCACGCCCCGGTAGATGAGCGGGAAGCTGATGTCGCGCGCGCCGGCGGCCAGGTTGAGCCCCGACATCTGGTAGGTAAAGAGCCCGAAGAGGATCATCCCGGTCGTAATCATCACCACGGGCGACACGCCGCGTTGTAACAATCGCGCCGAGACGATCAGGCCGCCTATCGCCAGGAGCGCGCCGGGCAGCAACAGCAGGCCGGTTTCAGTAGGCGTGAAGCCCAACAGCCGCTGGGCAAGCACGGGCGTGAGGTATACCGACGAGAAGATGCCTATGCCCGATACGAAGGTCAGCGCGGCCGCGATGCTTAAATTCTTGCTGCGCAGCACGCGCAGGTTCACAACCGGATGCTCGATGCGAAGCTCCCACCAGATGAACAGCGTCAGACCCAGCAAGGCCACCGCCGTAAGACAAACGATATAGCCCGCGTTGAACCAGTCGTCGGTCTGCCCGCGTTCGAGCACGGTCTGGAGAGAGCCTACGCCCGCGGCCAGCAGGATGATCCCCGTCCAGTCGATCCGGCCCACGGTGGGGCGTACCGGCGGTTCGCCCAGGCGGGCCAGGCAGACCAGCGTCGCCGCCAGCCCGATCGGGATGTTGATGTAAAATATCCAGGGCCAGGAATAGTGCTCGGTGATAAAACCACCCAGGGTGGGCCCGATGGTGGGCCCCACAAAGACGCCGATGCCGAAGAGGGCGCTGGCGATGTTTTGTTTTTCCCTGGGGAACAACTCGAACACGATCGCCTGTGAGACCGAGAGCAACGCGCCCCCGCCGATGCCCTGGAGGAAACGGAACGCCACCAGCATCCAGATGCTCGTCGCCTGTCCGCACATCAGCGAGCAGATCGTAAACATGATGATCGAGCCGATGTAGTAGTTCCGGCGCCCCAGCCTGGCGGCCAGGAAGCTCGTGATCGGGATGATGATTACGTTGGCGATGGCGTAGGCCGTGATCACCCAGCTGGTGTCTTCGAGCGTGGCGCCCAGGTTCCCGCTCATGTAGGATAGCGCCACGTTGACGATCGAGGTATCGATCAGCTCCATAACGGCCGCCCCGATCACCGCGATCATGAGCACGGGGTTTTTCATAACCGGGCTTCGTTCAGCTTTTGGAGCGCTCCTTCGGGTGAGGTCAGGGAGAACCGGTACAGGTCTTCGGTCATGCCCACCCGTATATCGGACTCGTCAGCGGCCAGGCCGGTCAGTAACCGATCGGCAACGACTTCCGGGGCGATGCCGTGTTGCTCGCCGCCAATTTCCTTGGAGAATTCGGTGTTGACCAGCGGAGGATAGAGCTCGAACACTTTTACGGCTGTTTTCTGCAGGATCAGGCGCAGCGACTGCGTATAGGAGTGTAACGCAGCTTTAGAGGCGCTATACGTGGCCATGATGGCACCGGGTACCAGGGCCACGATCGAGGTGACGTTGACCACGGCGGCCTCGGGTTGACGTTTCAGCACCGGTAATAATTTTTCGGTGAGGCCGATCACCGACAGGTAGTTGGTGGTCAGCTCATCGAGGGCTTTTGCTTCGACGCCGGTAAAGTTGTTGAAGTCGTGCACATAGACACGACCGGCGTTGTTGACCAAAATATTCAAGGCGGGGAAGTCCTTTTCGATGCGGCTCACCAGCCTTTCCACATCCGCCGGGTCGCTGACGTCACCGGTGATCGTCGTGACACGCCCCAGCCTGGCAGCGGCCGCTTTTAGCCGGGCTTCGTCCCTGCCCGTTATGATGACGTCGTTCCCTTTTTCGATAAAGGCTTTGGCGATTTGAAACCCGATGCCGGCGCTGCCGCCGGTGATCAACACGGTGTTGTTTGTCGTTTTCATTGTGTGTATTTTATATACCGATCGGTATATTCATGTGTAAAAAAAAGGCTCATAAGGTCCTGATCATATCGGCGACCGACCGGAGGATCAGCTGCCGCTCCCGCTGTTTGCCGCAGGCCTTGGAAATCATGACACAGCCTTCGATCGTCGCCATGATGTTCAGGGCCATCTGTTCCGTGTTCAGGTCCTTTTTGAATTCCCCCCGGCGCACCCCTTCATCCAATACGCCGTGCAGCCGTTCCTTGATACCCGCCAGCACCGCGGATACCCGGGCTTTCAGCAGGGGGTGCGTGTCGTCGGCGTCCACCGCGGTATTCATGAGCGGACAGCCGCCCTTCGGGAACGGGTACTTGTCATAGTTCTCGTAAACGTCCACGTACTTCAGGAGCTTGTCGCGCATCGTGTCGCACTTGTCCATCTCCTGCTTCATAATGTCCTGCACCTTCCGGGCGTTATAGTCGAAGGCGGCAAGGGCGACCGCGTCCTTGTCCTCGAAGTTGCCATAGATGCTGCCCTTGGTCAGCCCCGTGGCCTCCGTCATATCCGACAGCGACGTACCGGCGTAGCCCTTCATATTGAAGATGGGCGCCGTCTTCTCGATGATGAATTGTTTTGTTTGCTCCGCCTTGCTCATAGTTCTTTCCTTCACGACACAAAGATATACCGCTCGGTATTATTCTCCAAATTTATAAATAGTCACCCACCGGGAAAGTTGTAACTCCTTCCACAAGCCTATAAGAATCAGTCGTATATATCCGGTCAACTCCCTCGATAACGGGTCCCCGGCTAAAAATACCATGACTCACTACCAGCGCCACCTTCCATGCGCCCTTTGTCTTGAGCATGGACGCCGTGCCGGCGAAGGTCCCGCCGCCGTCGCAGATATCGTCCACGATGACACACGTCCTTCCCTCCAGGTTTTCGGCCATTGTCTTGAAATTGGTCAGGGCACCCGTTCGCAGATCACGTTCTTTCATACATTCGACGACTTCGGTGGCGCCCAGATAAGCAGCCAGTTTATGGATCTTTTTCAAGGCTCCCGCATCCGGCGATACCAGACAGACGTTCTCCTGCCTATATTCGGCTAACGCCGCCGCCACAAAGGCGTGGTTGGATACCGCGTAGGAGCGGTCGATTAGTGCCGTACTCACCTCTGAGTGCGGGTCGAATATCCGCACTTTGGCAAATCGTCCCCCATTTAGAATCTGTGCTATTACTTTCAACGAAAACGGCTCGCCATCCAACATGACCCTATCCATCCGTGCGGCCAGCAAATAGGATATGTGCAACTCGACGTGTTGGAATTCCAGGTAGTCAAGTGTATTCTTTACAAACAGGACCATCAACAGGTCGGACGCGTTTGCGAGTCGTGCCAGGATACGCAGGGGAGTGGCCGGCGGGACGGCCTGCGCAGCCATCGTATCCATTTTAATGTGAGGTTGGCCATCGGGGAAAATTATGGCTTTGAACGGGATGTCCGATTGTTCCGGGTAAATGAGATTGACCGTGATCATAATTATGGGTTTCTACCTTTTTCAAGCGGATACAAGGTTTGTACCACTTCGCTTTGCCAAAATTCTTTTGTATCAATATCCAAGGCTGACAATCGACCCAGGAAAGCCGCGCCGGTGTCCACGTCCCAGACGTTGCAGGCCCGCATGGGCACGGTTTTGTCATAGTTAGTAGTAGGCGTGTGCCCTATAAAAATCTCCTTGAACAACTGCAACCGCTTCGGGTAGCGCTTGGATATCGGTTTCATCCGGCCATCCATGGCTACCGCCATTTCCAGCAAGGTCCGGTCCCAGGTAAAGGTGGACGGGAAGCGCTCATTGTGCGGTCCCTTCATCGATGAAAATCCCGCGTGAACGAACAACCTGTTTTCCTCGTCGACGTGGTACAGTACCATTTTTTGCAGGAACTCGAGGTGGCTCAACCGCATCTCAGGCGTCGTTTCGATATAACTCTCGAGCGTCGCCAGCCCACCATGAAATATCCAGGCCGGGTCAGGGAATTTGCCCTCCAGCCATTCTTCGCACCACAGGTCGTGGTTCCCCTTGATAAACAAACAAGATTGCCGTTGATTCAGCCTTATCAGGTACTCCAGTACCGCCGCGGACTCGGACCAGCCGTCGACATAATCCCCAAGGAAGATCAACCGGTCGTCGTCCTCCAGCGACAGCTTCGCCAGCAGATCCTCCAGCGCTCTGAGCGCCCCGTGGATGTCCCCTATGACCAGCGTTCTACTCATTTTCGATATACTTTGCCGGTAGATCATCTATTCCCGCGCAGCCCGCTTCGTCCAGCTTCAACCCGATGTTCCCCGGCTGGTGCCGCAATACCAAACTAAAGAATCGGCTGATGTTGTCAGTCTGATTCATAGTCATGACTCCAGTAATGTTCGATACAATTTAAGATTTTCGCTTTCATAGCAAACGAAGATTACCCTGTCAATGCCATGTTCCCGCACCGCCTTTACTGCTATCTCTGCCGCCAATTCCTTCGGGAACCGGTAGATGCCAGTGCTGATATTCGGGATGGCCAGTGACTTGACGTCGTGCTTCATTGCCAGATTCAGGGAGTTTTTATAACAACGCGCCAGTAACTCCGGCTCGTCATTCTTGCCTCCGTTCCATACAGGTCCAACCGTATGGATAACCCAGCGCGCCGGTAGGTTCCCGCCGGTGGTGATCACCGCTTCACCAGTAGGGCAGCCGCCCTGGCGTTCGCGTATTTTTATGCAGGCCTCCAGTATGGCCTTTCCTCCTTTCCGGTGTATGGCCCCGTCTACTCCACCGCCGCCTAGCAGTGACGTGTTGGCGGCGTTGACGATCGCGTCTACTTCCATGGTGGTGATGTCACCTTGTATTGCTTCGATATGCATAATGCTATAATTTATCCCTTAGGATGTTACGCGCCAGGCCAATTAAATTCTCTCATCTTCTGGCCCAGCGCTTTTGCAGCCGCCGGAGTCGGTGTCGACAAAAAAAGGAATTCGGGACATTCTTCTAAATTCAAAAGCCATTTGTTATCGTACATCTTCAATCATTTTTCGTAGTGAAACATCTTCGGGAAAACTAAACCCTTTGCCGATATATGCTCTGACCAATAAAATCTCTCCGACGATGGCATCGTTCATATCTTCCAGCTCACCCGCAGGTATCCATAGCTCACGGTGGATCATTCCGCCGACCTCCCGGACCTCGTACTGCGAGACAACAGCTTCCGGCAGCACGAAGGCGGTTACTGCGCCAAGGAATCCGGAAAAGCTGTCCCGGGTATTCCACTCCAGCGCGATTTGCTCAGCATAGACCCGCTCGAGTACCGGGTAGAAAATGGGTTGCCACTCCAGCCTGGGCGGGAAACGCTTCCAACCTGAAGCAGCGATCAGCTCCAGCTCGCGGAGACCGACGGGGCGATATAGGGTGACTACGGCCATTATATTTGTGCTTTCAATCGCTCGCGGATTTCCGCCAGACTAGCGTCCACAAGAAGTTTTCCATCACGGAAAACGGTTTTTAACTCGCCGCCGCATTCTTCCTCCCAGGTGCAGTCGTTCTTCAGCTCGAGCACTCCCGTCAAAGGATTGCGGGTAATCTGGAGCAGCCCGCGGGCGGACTTTTTGGTGCCATCGTCGGTTTTCGGGTCCTTGAAGATGGCGCGGCCGACGCCATTGACTTCACCGTAGGTGGCCTTCATGGCGAAGCCGAAGGTGTCGCGGGTAACGTACTCATATGTGTAGGAGCCGATTCCGAGGACGACGTTGTAACTGGCGAAGCCCTTTTGTTTAAGTCCCTCGAGGATCGCCAGCTGGCGCTCGGTGGTGATGCTGTCGCCATAGATCAAACCGATGTGGGGATCGAGCAGTTTATATCCCTTGGGGGTGATCACGCCGCCGAAAGTTTCCCATAAACATTCGATCGCGCCTTTGTGTTCAGGTGTTCCGACAGGGGCAGCAGGGTCGCCGACGATGATGTTTACCGGATCCCCACTATCAGGCCGGATAACGACCTTGCCATTTCGCGCGAGAATGTCCACCTTGAGCCTGGGCATAAAGTCAGAGATGACCTGCCAGAAATCCCAGGTGTCGCTTACGATGGACACGATGCCCATGGGATAGACCTGGTTGATGAGCCGGCGGAACGTGCCGATCTCGTCGTCCTGCGTACCCATGCACATGACGCTGTGCTCGGTGGCGGGGACGGAGCCGCCAATCAGCTCTTTCTCACAATCCGCGTTATAATAAGTCTCCAGGAAGTCGATCGCCGGTATCGTGTCAGTGCCCGTAAAACTCAGCAGGTGCGCGGCACCGCTCATGATGGCGTCCTCAATGCCGCTCATGCCGCGGAACGAAAAGTCGTGGCCCTGCCAGGGGACGAAGCTGAGTTCGTCGCCCACCGTTTCCCCGGCATACCTGGTGAAGGTCCGCAAGTACTGGAAGGCGGTGGTTGCAGAAGTACTGGGCTTCCAGAGCACAGCGCTCATTAGGGTCTCCAGCATATTGGTGAGCCAAAAGAATTCCGGCACGGTGTTCCTGATGGTGAACAAAGGTACGCGAGGGGGCACCAGTGTGCCTTCAGGGAGCGCCTTGATCTCCAGCGGCAGATAGCTGAGGTCGTGCAGGGCGGCGATGTGGTGATACGTAATGCTGTCCTTGCCCAGGTAGTTGTCCATCCTACGAGCGTATTCCCGGAGTACCTCGTCCTTGGGCCGCTGAAAGAAATCCCTGGAGAACTGGCCGATAAGATATTCCTTGATGAAATACTGAAGGCCGAAAAATACGATCTCGTGTACATCCTCATTCCTCGACTTACGGGGAGTCAGATTTGAGTATACAAGCGTGGTTCCTTCGGGGTACTGGAACTTGTGGCCAACTTTGTAGCCGTCTTTCAGGAGCATCGGGGATGTCTTCATGGTACTATGCTGTTTAAATTGATACTATTAGGTTTCAGTTTATGGTTGAATTTGTAGAGCTCGGGGTGGCGGTTCTGCAGGCCCTCGCGCTTAAGACCGGTGTTGACGACGTATTCGGCGTCCAGCATCTTGCGGCGGAAGTTCCGGCGGTCGATGCTGACGTCTAGGATGCATTCGTACAGTCCATGGAGCTCTGTCATCGTAAAAAGCTCGTCCAGGAGTTGGAAGCCCGCGGGGTAGTACAATATTTTTGAGCGGAGCCGCTCGAGAGCCGTTTTGAAAATTTCTTTGTGGTCAAAGCCCAGGGCAGGCGCCTTTCGGACGGGAAACCACCGTACATCATTGGCCATAAGGCCGGCCGAGACCTCAAATCTATGGGGGTTTATGAGCGCGAAATACGTCACCGAGATCGCACGCCCACGCGGGTCGCGGGAGGGATCGTCGTAGGTATATAACTGCTCCATATACACTTTTCCCATGTGCAGCTTGGTATGCAGTATTCTGGAGCAGGCATCTCCAAAACGCTCCTCCATACCCAGGAATGCCCCCGGTAGTGTCCATTCGCCCTTGAACGGCTCCTCCGCACGGTTGAGCAATAATACTGACAGGGTATTTTCGTGATAGCCGAATACCACGACGTCTACAGCCAGGGAAGGGTTTTTATATGAGGAAAAATCGGGCATTCGTTTGCGTCATTTTGACGCAAACTAGAACTTATTTTCCTAACCACCAATTTATTCCTCCATAAGTTTCCTCTCAATCCTCCGATCCGGAATAAACCAAATAACCGCCACAAGCCAATAAAGACACATGGAAATGACCGGCTTCAGGAAGGATATGGCGATGGCGCAGGCGTAGATGCCGATCGAGATCAGGCCTTTCCAGTCGTGGCCCATCGCGTCCGACAGGGCTTCGTTCTTGCCCTGGCAGCGGATGAGCATCCGGTAGAGGATGATGTAGGAGACGCCGCACATCAGCAGGACGAGGCCGAAGAGCGCC
>NZ_DATJIY010000133.1:0-37780 GCF_035492835.1 Dinghuibacter sp. | reverse complement strand
CTAACTAATTGAAAATAAGCGTATATTCGTGAAAACGCTCTGAGAAAATGGCCGTATATATCTACCAGCGTATAGATTGGCCCCGCTTTACCTGGAACCACGAACGCTTGTCAAAACGCTCTACAAAGGTAAGTCATCATCAAGGCCGTCTGTTGGGCCGCATGGAGTCGCTCGACCCGCGACTTCAAGCGGAGGCGATCCTCCGGATGCTGACGCTCGAGGTCCTGTATGCCTGCGAACTGGAAGACGACCCGGCTCAATACGCCGAGGTCAGGACAGCCGTCGCCCGGCACCTGGGTATCGTCATCGAGGACCCCGCGCCCGTCGGCGAAGCGGCGGAACGCATGGTGGGTATGATGCTCGACGCCACACAACACTATAAGACGCCACTGACCGAAGAACGCCTGTACGCGTGGCATCGCGCCTTATTCCCGAAAAAAGGGGGCGCGTGGCGGGAAAACCTCGTGATACAACCCCTCCAGGTTGTCGCCCGTCAGACGGTGCGTTATCAGGCGCCGCACTCCTATATGCTCAAACGGGAAATGAAGACCTTCCTGGACTGGTTCGCCACCGCGGAAAACCTCGATCCGTTACTGGCCGCGGGTATTGCGCACCTTTGGTTCCTGACCGTGCAGCCCTTCGAGGATGGCAACGGCCGCATCGCCCGGACAATCACCGCCCTCCAGCTGGCGAGGGCCGATGACAGTGCCCAGCGTTTTTACAGCCTGTCCGCCCAGCTTGCCCGGGAGCGCGGGGCCTACCACGATATGCTCGAAAAAACACAGTCCGGCTCACTCGACATCACCGAATGGCTCGAATGGTTCCTGCAATGTCTGGACAGGACCCTGACCGAAACCGAAACCCTGCTCAACGACATCGTGGAAAGGGCGAAGTTCTGGGAACGGACCTCCGGGATGTCCCTGAACGACCGCCAGAAAAAAATGCTCCTGCACCTCCTGGAAGAGCCCGGTGGTAAGGTCACCTCTTCATACTGGGCGCGGCACACCCGTTCCTCGTCGGATACCGCGGTCAGGGATATAAACGACCTGCTCCAAAAGGGCATATTGATCAAAAAACCGGCCGGCGGACGGAGCACCAGTTACACGTTGCTCGGATAGCGCATTTTTGCCCTATCTTTCGCCAAAACTAAACGCCCCCGCATGTATCAAAGCCGCGTCATCAGGAACAGGAAACGCATTGCCCTCGTGGCGCATGACAATAAGAAAAAGGACCTGATCGACTGGGCGCTGTTCAACCAAGCCGCGCTCTCGCGGCACGAGCTCTATGCGACCGGCACCACGGGGAAGCTGCTGGAGGAGCGCCTCGACCGGCCCATCCGCAAGCTGCTCAGCGGACCCCTGGGGGGCGACCAGCAGATCGGCGCGATGATTGCCGATGGAGAAATCGATTTACTGATTTTTTTCTGGGACCCGATGGAAACCCAACCCCACGATAGCGACGTCAAAGCCCTGTTGCGCATCGGCTGCGCCTGGAACATCCCCATGGCCACCGACCGGGCCACCGCCGATTTTATTTTTACGTCACCGCTGATGAACCAGGACTACGAAACCATTATCCCCGATTACAGCACCTACCTACAACGAAAGATATGATCATCGACATTAACCAGCAAAAGATCGCGATCGCCGACAAATACCGTATTTCCGTCAACGGTCAGGAGGTATATCGCGCCGCGCGCAAGCTCTGGCGCATCTTCGCGGAAGTCGATCTGTTCTACCGGGACGAGGGCGAACCGAGGCTGACCATCAAAAAGCGACTGTCGTTTTTCAAGCCGAGCTATGACATTTTCGTGGGCGGCGATGCGTATCGCTTCACAACCCGGAATTTCTGGAAACACGTATATCTGTGCGACATCGGCGCCGATCACTATGAAGTTTACGCCCACCGCGGCCGGAAATATTCCATATTCTGCAACGACCGCCAGGTGGCCTGGTGGGACAAGGACGCGGTTTCCGTGCTGGCGGGCGACCACTACGTCATTACGGCCGACGACGACGCGGACGCCGCCGTGCTGGTAGCTTTCTGCCTAATCATCGACAACTACCGCAGCGACGAGCACGACGACAAGCTGGTCAACTACGACGTGGGTAACCTGTTACAGGCAAAAAAATTCGACCCCTACTGGCAACCCAGGTCACGGAAATAGGCTTACCTTAAGGGCATGGCGATCCACCTCAGGTCCTGGCAATGGAGGGATGTCCCCCGGCTCGTCCACATCTGCAACAACATCCACATCTGGAACAACCTCCGGGATCAAATGCCCCGGCCCTACCGTACAAAAGACGCGGAAGAATGGGTGCGCTTCAACCTGCAGCAGCAGCCGCAACGGAATTTCTGCATCGACCTCGATGGCGAAATGATCGGGGGGATCGGTATGGTCCCCCAGCAGGACATCTACAAACGTAACGTAGAGATCGGCTACTATCTCGGTGAGGAATACTGGGGCCGCGGCTACGCCACGGAAGCCGTCCGGCAGATGGTGGACCACGTCTTCGCGACCACCGACTGCCATCGGCTTTTTGCCGAGGTCTTCGCCCACAACCTGGCGTCCATGGCCGTTTTACGCAAGAACGGCTTCCACCAGGAAGCCGTTCTGCACCAATCGGTATTCAAAAACAACCAGCTGCTGGATGGGCACCTCTGGGTACGCTTCCGCACCGCCTAGTCGTCCTTCGATTCATCGATGATCAACAACAACCCTTTGTCTTTGGCCACCGGTATGGCTCGCCCCGGTTTAAACTCCCGTCCTACCTGGAAGCCCGTGATCGCAGGCGCCAGCAACCGCGCCTTTTTGACATTGATCCCCAGCGCCCTCCAGTCGATGTTCAGCATCACCGCGGTATCCGCGGTCGCCCAGCTGGCCAGCGCCACCAGTGTCTTCCCCGGCTTCTTAAACACCGTCGCCAGCACATCCTCGCGCCCTGTGGAGACCGGGCAATGCCCGCTCCAATAGCCTATCATTTCCGACCCCTTCATGCCAAAGGCATCCCATATCCCCCAAAGCGGTCGCGGGTCGTTCACCGACGTCCAACCCAGCCGGTTGGTCATCCCATAAACCATGCCTCTCCAGGGATTACCGCCCCCCTGGAGCATTTCTCCCATGAGACCGAATGGTATGCCGCTGACTTCCGTTAAGAAAAAGTCAGGGCTGTTGTGCTCATAATCGAAGTACTCCCCGAACCACAGCCGGTTCAGGTAAGGAAAGTGTTCCATATACAGGTTGGCGCTGTTGTTCCATCCGTCGGCGGCGTCGTACTGGTTGGCCGAATGCAGGTCGATGATCCCCGGTCGCCCGTCCTGCGTCAGCACGCGTTTGATCCGTTTCATCGTCACCCTGTCGAAGGCCACGTCATCCAGGTAGATTCCGTCGATACCCACATGTTGAACCAGCCAGTTCATCCCTTCCACATAGTAATTGTGCCAGCGGTTCATACCGCTGTTGATGATGGCGGCGTCCTTGATTTCCGGCACGAACCACGCGGCGATATAGTCATCCCCCACGTGCTCCTGCAGCCAGGCAAAGCCCCCGCCTTTCCCCGGCGAATAGACCTCGTGGCCCAAGCTCCGGAGCACCGGCAGCTCGTAAGCGTGGTCCGACAACTCCCGGATGGTGTTGTATATCTTCACCTTGATCCCCATGCTGTGCGCGGTATCGATATACCCCTTCATCCGCCGCCATTCGATAAACGGATAGTTGATCCAGGGGTTGATCGGCGTCGCGTGGTGAATATTCACCACCGTAGCCCCGGTCGAATGGATCGAATCGAGCTCGTTGTATTTGTGGTAGAAGCGGTTGGCCCACTGGAAATCCGTATTCAGCGGATGGAACGGTGTGATCAACAGGTTGAAGTCATAATACAGCGTATCCCCCTTGTGCATCGTCCGTGGCCCCGTGTACGCATTCACCAGGATGGCCTTCCCCTTTTGCCATATATCGATCCCGCCCTTGCCGCCGTTCCCCCAGGACTCGGGCAGCACCAGCGGTTTTTGCAGATAGAAATTGGTGTTTAGCGGCCGCATATAGTGCTGATCGCGCAGCGAGAACTGCACGCCTTCATTCACGCCCCCCACCCAGGCGCCGTCCTGGTTTTTGTGGGCGACGTCCCATTTCCAGGCGATCGAATCCGGGCGGTAACCGCCCTTACGGTTCAAACCGATGAGGTACTTCGCTGCGTCCGGCTCAAGCGGCATGTGCCAGCGGGTTTCCTTCAGGTCTATGTCCTCGAGGGCGATCAGCCGCACCGTATACGCCAGGAAGCCGTCGAATTCCAGGCTGCCGTGTACGTCCATCTGCATGGCTGCGGATGTGCTCGTCGCTACCCAGGTAACCGTACCCGGTTCGGTTTCGATAAACCGTGCTCCACCGGGTATCATTTTAAGCTCGCCTTGAGCCGCCGGATTCAAATGGAAGTGGATCGGCTCCGTCAGCAGCGGATGTGGCGTCGTTCCGATAGACGTCATCTCCGGGGTGAAAAAGGTCCGTATCTGCGCGGGCAAACCGTCTTTCCCAATCGAAATGTCCCTGCCTAACAACCGCACCAACGAATCTCCCACGACCTCGAGCGGCGTATACGGCGCAATCACCGTGTTCTCCTGGGCCATCGTGGAATTCAGCCAGGACAGCCGGGTCATCTTCGCGGGTTCGTTAACCCCGCCGTTCACCGCGATCTTATCGCTCACCGTTACCGCCAGGTGTATCATTTTCGGCGCCGCGCCCTCCGCCTGGACCGTTACCACCCCCTTATAGATCCCCGGCTTCGCATCCCCCGGTATCGATACCGAACACCAAAGCGGCTGTACATTCCCCGCCGGCACGTCTACCACCGGCTCGAAGGGCTTTGCATCGTAAGTCATCCCCTGCGTATTCACGCAAAAGAAACGCCCACCGGGGATCACCTGACCCGAATCCCCTTGCCAATCGGCAAATCCGACGCGGACGTGCTTCAATTCCTTTAGCGCATATATCCCCAGCTGGAACGCATAATTTTCCCCCTTTTCTGCATCGCTCAGCGACACCGTGTCGGCCAGACCGCGCGCCACCCAGCGATACGGAAGGTCCCGCTCCATACGGATAGGGTAGCTTCTGTCCTCCGGAAAAACGATAAAATCCGTGTGTCCTTTTACCACCGCTTCCGTCTCCGCCCTCGTAGCGATGACCTCCATCGGGTAAAAGCTGTTGAAGGCATTAATGTATTCGATCGAATCCGCCGTAGCCGTGACCGGGTTCGCCCCCGGCCGCCAGGCGCTGCTGTCCGGCTTGAGGTACACGCCCTTCGGATAGTTGCTGCGGCCCTCGTTCCTATATGGCATATAGTACACATAGTACTTTCCGGAATGCCCTTTAAAATATATATCTCCCGCCTCCCGGGTTATGTTCCCGACGTATACTTCCTGTACCTTCCTCCCTGTCTCTGCCTCCTGCACGATCACCCGTTTCATTTCCGGCCGCTCGTCCCTCCTCCGCCACGGAATATGCGCCAGCACCGCGTCCCCGCCGCCCGCACAGCTCACCACCGCCCGTATGTCTCCCAGCGAATCCGGGTTCCAGGCATTGTGCCCGTCTCCATACGGCAAAACCTGCGCTGCCGCCGTGCCGGCGGCGCCCAACAACAAAAGAAGCAACCAGACTTTCATAGCCGCCGAAGATACAGACTCCCGCGCTGTCCCCGCGACCAGGCGGTCAAATATCAGGCAACCGTTTGCGCTTTTACGGTATCTTTGACGTGCAAGCAAAAACCTAACCGTTGAAGAATCTTACCAAGTTGTACGCAATTTGCCGTCAGGCCCATGCCAACTTCCTGCTCGTTTTGTTAAAGTACGTTTATTATAAACTCAAGGGCAAGGACATCCTTTGCAACTCGGGGGCCGTCATCAAACACCTCCACAACCTCACCACCAAGGGACAACTCAGGATCGGTTTCGATGCGGTGGCCTTTATGCACAAAAGGGACTTCACCGTTTTTAACCTCATGGGTAAACTGGAGATCACCGGGACCGTCCGGATCGCCCGCGGTTGCCGGGTGGCCATCGGTAACGAAGGCGTCGTCAGGATTGGCAACGGCACCTTCATCAACCCGTTTACCCGAGTCGTCATCGCACACGAAATGGAGGTCGGCGAAAACTGCGCCATCTCCTGGAACTGCCAGTTCCTCGACGACGACTTCCACGAGCTCCGGTACGAAGGCAAAAAGACAATCCCCTCCCACGCCATCAGGATCGGCAACAAGGTCTGGATCGGCTCGAACGTCTCCGTGTACAAGGGCACCACGATCCCGGACGGTTGCGTCATCGCCGCCGATTCGGTGGTCAAGGGCCTTTTCACCGAAAAAAACGCACTCATCGCTGGCAACCCGGCGAAAATTGTAAAAAGCAATGTTTCGTGGTGACCCCCCGCGCTTCATCCCGTAAACCCGGCATATTTTGGTAAATTTGCTGCCTTAACCTATCAGGCATGCCCTTCGAACTCGTCTCACCTTATGCTCCCGCCGGCGATCAGCCGGAAGCCATCCGCCAGCTCACCGAGGGTATCCGCAATGGCGAAAAATACCAGACCCTGCTGGGCGTCACGGGATCGGGCAAGACCTTCACCATGGCCAACGTGGTCCAGAACCTGCAGCGTCCCACGCTGGTGCTGACCCACAACAAAACACTGGTCGCGCAGCTGTACGGCGAGTTCCGTTCCTTTTTCCCCAATAATGCCATAGAGTACTTTGTCTCGTACTACGACTACTACCAGCCCGAGGCCTATATGCCCGTCAGCGACACCTATATCGAAAAGGACCTGGCCATCAACGAAGAGCTGGACAAGCTGCGGCTGCGCGCGACGTCCAACCTCCTCACCGGGCGGCGGGACATCCTGGTAGTCGCCAGCGTTAGCTGTATCTACGGTATGGGTAACCCCACCGAATTCGAAAACGGCATCATCCGGGTCGCACAGGGGCAGGTGATCAGCCGACAGGGCTTTCTCCACGCCCTCGTGAACGCCCTGTATAGCCGCACCCAGATCGACTTCAAACGCGGCACCTTCCGGGTGAAGGGGGACACCGTCGACATCAACCTCCCCTACGTGGACTACGCCTACCGGGTCACGTTTTTCGGGGACGAGATCGAAACCATCGAGAGCTTCGACCCCAATACCGGCAAGCGCGTGGGGACTATGGAGCACGCCGCCATTTTCCCGGCCAACCTGTACGTCGCGCCCAAGAACATGCTCCAGCAGATCCTTTACGAAATGCAGGATGAGCTTGCCGCCCAGGTGGACTACTTCAAGAGCAACGGCCGGTTCATCGAGGCCCAGCGCGTCAGCGAGCGCGTCAACTACGACATCGAGATGATCCGGGAGCTGGGCTACTGCAATGGGATCGAGAACTATTCCCGGTTCTTCGACCGCCGCAACCCGGGGACGCGCCCGTTTTGTCTCCTGGACTATTTCCCAAAGGATTTCCTGCTCATGGTCGACGAGAGCCACCAGACCATCCCCCAGGTCAGCGGGATGTATGGGGGTGACCGCAGCCGTAAGCTGATCCTCGTCGATTATGGTTTCCGCCTGCCCTCCGCCCTCGACAACCGGCCACTCAACTTCCACGAGTTCGAGTCGCTGACCAACCAGACCGTCTTTGTTTCCGCCACCCCGGGCGACTACGAGCTGGAAAAAACCGGGGGCGTCGTCGTCGAACAGGTCGTCCGCCCCACCGGTCTGCTGGACCCTCCCATCGAAATCCGTCCCAGCGACGGCCAGATCGATGACCTCCTCCACGAGATATCCCAACGCGCCGCGCGTCGCGAACGCATCCTCGTCACCACGCTCACCAAGCGGATGGCCGAAGAGCTCGACAAATACCTCCAACGCATCAACGTCAAGTCCAAGTACATCCATAGCGAGGTCCACACCCTCGACCGCGTCGAGATCCTCCGCCAGCTCCGCCTGGGCGAGATCGACGTCCTCGTCGGTGTGAACCTGCTCCGCGAAGGCCTGGACCTCCCCGAAGTCACCCTTGTCGCCATCCTCGACGCCGACAAGGAGGGCTTCCTCCGCAACGAAAAGTCCCTCACCCAAACCGCGGGCCGCGCCGCCCGCAACGCCGACGGCGTGGTCATCTTCTATGCCGACACCATGACCGAAAGCATGCAACGCACCATAGACGAAACCAACCGGCGCCGCGAAAAACAAACGGCCTATAACGAAGCCCACGGCATCCAACCCAAAACCGTCCTCAAGTCCAAGGAACAGGTCTTCGCCCAGACCTCCGTCCTCGACATCAAGGGCTACGATCCCCGCGACCCCTACGCCCTCACCCCCTCCGAAGATCTCGTCATCACCGTCAGCGAAGAACAGGAAACCTACCGCACCATCCCCCAGGTCGAAAAGGGCATCGCCCAGCTCAAAAAGACCATGGAAAAGGCCGCCCGCGACCTCGACTTCATGGAAGCCGCCCGCCTCCGCGACGAGATGTTTGCGTTGCAGAAGCAATTGGAGGAGATGAAAAAATGAGGTCCTCCTAGCGCGCCCCCGGCTCCACGTGGGAAGTCAGGTAATTGAGCCAAAGCGTCTGCAAGTGCTGCGACGTCCCCGCCCCTTCGGATATCCCGTGGGTCCTGTTGGGATACGCCATAAAGGAAAACTGCTTATTATACTTCACGAGCTCGTTGATGAGCGCCTCCGCATTTTGGTAGTGAACGTTGTCGTCGCCGGTGCCGTGGATGTACAGGAGGTTCCCCTGCAGATTGCGGGCGTAGGTGATCGGCGACCCCTTCGCGTAGTCCGCGGCGGCCTCCGACGGCAGACCCATATAGCGCTCCTCGTAGATGTTGTCGTAAAAGCGCAGGTTGGTGACGGCGGCAACCGCGATACCGGTCTTATACAGCCCGGGGTATTGGAACATCAGGTTGAGCGTCATGGAACCGCCGCCGCTCCAACCGAACACGGCCGTGCGGGTGGAGTCGATGAACGGCCACTGGATGACCTGGCGGGCCGCCATCGCCTGGTCGTGCGCGTTGATGAAGCCGACATTCCGGTAGATCGAGTGTCTCCAGGCCGCTCCCTTGGGCGCCGGCGTGCCGCGGTTGTCCATCGTTATGACGACGTACCCTTTGCCCAGGGCCGAATTGAGCATGCCGTTCTGAAAGGGCTCGTCTTTGGCCGTGGCCTCGGCCGGTTCGCCGTATACGTAGAACAGCACGGGGTATTTCTTAGTGGAGTCAAAACCCGCCGGCATTGCCATCACGCCGTCCATAGTCACGTTGTCCGTCGTGGTGACCTTGAACTTGCGATAAGTAAAACCGGTATGGAAGGGCTTACGTTCGTCGCCCGTGGCCGGGTACAGCTTTTTGTGACCGGCCAGTTCCACCAACCGGAGGTTCACGCCTATCCACAGGCTCCGGTTGATGTGCACCGCATAACGGCCGTCGGGGGAAATATTGTACGTGTTGGTCCCGTCGTATTCCGCCGGGGTCACCCGGGCGGTGTCGCCCCCGGACAAACCGGTTTTGTACAGGTAGGATTGTGTCGCGTCGTAGGGCGTGGCGTAAAAATACACGGTTCCTTTCCCTGCCGCGTCCACGGCCGCCAGGTCCGCATCGTAATTCCCCTTTGTAATCAGGGTCTGTTTGTTCCCGTCACGGCTGACCCGGTAGATGTGCCGCCAACCGTCCTTCTCGGTGGTCCAGAGGAACGACTTGCCCTGGTCGACCCATGTCCAGGGCGCCACGTCGTAGTCAAAGGGCGGCGATACGTCGATCCAGGAATCGGACGCCTCGTGATAGATGCTATGCGCGGATCCGTCGCCCGTGTTGCATAAAAAGATATTGACCTCGCTCTGGTGACGGTTCAGCTGGGCGACGATCAGCTCATTGCTGTTGCCCGCCCAGTCCATCCGCGGCAGGTAGTGCTGCTTTTGGTCGCCGGGAAGGTCCATCCACCGGATCTCCCCGCCGGCCACGTCAATCACGCCTATCCTGGCGGCGGAAGGATCTTCTCCCGTCTTGGGATATTCCACGGGCACCACGAAGGAATACAGCGAATCCGTGTTATCGATCATGTCAAAAAAACGGGTGTCCGAGGCATCGAGCCGCCAAAACGCGATGTGCTTGCTGTCGGGGCTCCACCGGAAGCCGTCCCGGCAGGACAACTCCTCTTCGTACACCCAATCGAAGGTGCCGTTGATGATGCGATCCGTCCCGTCGGTCGTGAGCGGGGTGATCTTCCCGCCCGCGATGTCTTCGACATAAATGTTGTGCTTGCTCACATAGGCGGCCTTGGAGCCATCGGGGGAGATTTTGGCAAACATCAGGGAGGACTCCGGCAGCCCTTTACCCAACTGGTGTCCCTGCTTGGCGCCCAGGTCGTATATCCAGTAATCACCCCTCGTCCGTCCCCTCCATACCCTTTTGGTGTTCGTGAACAGCAGCACCTTGGTCTTGTCGTTGGACCAGACCAGCTGGTCGAAGGTGGAAGGCAGCCCCGCACCCTTCAGGTCCGCATCCGTAAACAGGGTGTTTTGCTTCATCCCCGCCGAGGGGTCGATGGTCTTCATGCCGTCCGTTGCGTTCCAGGTCCACAGGAGGTGCGAATCGGGGAACCAGCGGGCCCTGAAAAGGGAAATATTCTGCGCCTGCAAGGCGTTAGCCACGAGTAACTGTACGGCGCCGGCCACGAGCAGCGCCAGGGAAATCATACGTAGTCTCATGGATTAAAACTAGGGAAAACGGGCGTTCGTGGTGTTATTTTTTGATGACCGGGTTTATTTTACCCCCGGCGTCTTCTTCTTGAACAACCCGAACTTATAATGCAGCGGCTCGTCCCCCTGGTTGAACGCGTGTACGTAGATACTCAGGCCGTGCCCGACGTCTACCCCTACATTTTCGGGCAGGCCTTTCCGCTTTTTGAGGTTGTTGAAGGGCACCTGTATGTCCGCATTCGTATACGTGCCGTCCAGCTTATAGGCGCCCGCCACGAACATTTCCAGTACCGTGGATTGTATTTCCATCCGGCCGAAGTTCGCCGTATCCCTCGAAAACTGGAACGTATCGAACAGCTTCGAGAAATATACGTGCGAAAAATCCCGGTTCTTGAACGCGAAGCTGCTCAGTTTCGTCAGCGGTGAAAAATCGAGCAGGGCGCCGTTGTCGATCGAGAATTGGAGCGATCCGTTCAGCGAGCCCGGTACCTTGCGCCCCTTGTCGGTGAGCGCCAGCGACAGGTCAGCCTGGGCGTTGAAGGTACCCGAAATATTTTTGGACGCCAGCGACGCCTGCCCGAAGTCGTCAAAGGCGTAAAACAGCGTGGGCAGGTCGATCCCGGCGAATACCGCTTTTAACCGTACCTCGTTGTCATCGCCCTTAGGCCGGATGCTCCCCGATACGTCGATGCGTCCCTTTGCGGTGTTGAGCGACAACCGCGGCAGGCTCAGCACACCCCGGTCCAGTTGTAACGCGGCCGTCACGTCGGTGGCCGTAAAATGCTTATAGGTAAGCTTATCCACCTGGAGCTCGGTATTGATCCGGCATCGCCGGATAAACCGGTCCAGCAGGCGCCCAGGCCCGCCGGACGCCCTGCGCGCGCCGTGGCGGCCGCCCTTGCCAAGGAACGGTAACAGGCTCGTGCCATCCAGCGCGGGCGAATAGACCTTCCAGTCCAGCACCATCTTACCCGTATCGGTCGCCACCTGTGCGATAAAATGCCGGGCAACTCCGGTGACAACCACCGGGCTTTTCCCGATGTTACCGCTGATCCGGTCCAGCACCAGGTCCTGGCGGTCCAGCCTGAGGTGTACCTGACCGTTGGTGATACCGACGTTCCTGGGCTCGTAGTTAATTTCCGCGTCGCTGATCCGGATGTCGCCGCTGGCCTCCGGGATCGGCCCCAGGTCGTCGGACAACGGGTACCGGCAGCGGACTTCCATGTCGACGCGCCCTTTGTCGAACGAAACGTCCTCGCTTTGGATCAAATCCCCCCAATCGGACACGGGGTTGTGTACCGACAAGTCAAAAACGAGGACCGCCGAGTCCAGCCGGACGATCTCCATCCGCCGGCTCAGGATAGGGATGCTCCCTTCGTATTTCCCCGTCACGGAATCGGCCCGGACTACGGAATTATCATCCCCGGGCGGCAGGCTGTCCCGTATATGGTTGTTGAAAAACCCGTTGAAAGAACAGTCTTCGATACTGCCGATATACCCCGACACCTTGTTGTGCGAGACTTGCCAGCGGACCAGGAGGCGGGGCTCGCCGCCTTTTTCCAACACGCCTTCGATGGCCGCGTCGACCGCCAGCGGTCGTTCAAAGTTCAGGGAATCCAGCTTCCGGCTGATCTTCCAGGGCAGCCAGGAACGCCCCGCGGCAAAGTCCAGCGAAGGCGCCGCAAAATGCAGGCGGAATACGTGCGTCGAGTCGAAGTGGAATTCCCCGTCGGCCCGAACGGCCTGCCGGCCATCTCCCGAAGGCCCCTTCGTCGCGGCGGCATACGGTTGCCCCGCGGGGGAAGCAATCTCAAGATTCAACCCATTGAAAGCCAACTTCTTCGACAGGGCCGAAAACCCAATTTCCCCTCGCGCATCAACAAGCTGCTCCCCCACAAAACTGCCCTTATATGTCTTAAACGACAGCGAATGCACGAGGGCCCGCAGGTCCATCCGCCAAATCGTATCCTCCACCCGGTCGAGGAACAAATGGTGTACGTCGATATTGTACAGCTTATGGCGGACTGAGTCCGCGAGCACAAAGCCGACCGCCCTGACCTCCACGCGACCCGGCAATACGGGCTCCCCGCCAGGGCCAGCCCGCCCGGCCGCCTTCCGGCTTGCCCAGACGTAGCCGTTATAGTAACCGCTGGTATCCCGGTAGAGATAGAACGAGCCGTTCTCGAGGACGACCTTCCGGATGCCGTGCAAAGAAGGTACGATCCGCACCCGTTCCAGGTAGACGGTATGACGTCCCTGGCGCGCATAGACCGAGTCGTCGATCGTCACCTCGTTGACCTGGAGGGAAGGATAGGGAAAGCTCGCCAGCAGATTGAGGCTGATGTCCCGGATGTGGATTTGCCCTTTGAACCGTTCGTTCAGGAAGTCATTGGTCCTCGCGGTCAATTCCCGCTTGTGTGTGGTATAATAGAGGAACGCGACCGCCAGAAGGATCAGCCAGAGGAGCAGCAGGCCGGCCAGGATGCGTAAACCGTATCGGAGGACCTTGGGCATAACCTATACAGTAACCAATTTGCGCGCCAGGCATGTCGCCCCAGGCGCGCCGACACGCCGTTTCGCCGTGGTCTCAGAGCACGCCTTCCTTGATCTCCGCCCACAGATCCCTATAACATTGCGCCGCGTAGCTGGAACGCGCAAAAACTTCCACAGGCGCCTGGTAAATCCCCATTTTCTCGACGTCCGAGAGATAGGGAATATAGCTCTGAAAAAAGTGCTTGTCCTTGTACAGGGTTTCCATGATCTCGTTGTGCATGGTCTTGCGCAGGTCCACCATGGTAAAAAAACACGTCAGCTTTGCCAGGTCGAGCTCCTTTTCCTTGAAAAAGGCCTTTACCATCTCGTATGTCCTCACCGACAGCGTCGTCGGAATCACCGGCATCAATACGATGTCCGCCGCCAGGATGATATTCTCCGCCAACCCCGACAGGCCCGGGGGACAGTCCATGAAGATGAAGTCGTAGTCCTTTTTGAAATTCTGGATCACGTGTTTCAACCGCTTCCTGGAATTCCTCATCTCATCGAGCATAATGTCCAGGCTCTTGGCCGACTGGTCCGCCGGGATGATGTCCAGGTGGTCATAGTCGGTGGTCATGACAACCTCTTCCACGTCGGACGATTGCGTAATGAAATTCTTTATACCCCCCTTGAGCTTCGGTTTGACCTGGTAATAAAACGTCGTCGACCCCTGCGGATCCAGGTCCCAAAGTAAGGTATCATAGCCATCCAGGGCCGAAAGGTAGGCGAAATTCACGCAGCCGGCCGTCTTTCCCACACCCCCTTTCAGGTTATACAAAGCGATGGTTGTCATGCTCCAATATAAGATTTTTCTTAACACCTAAATCGACATAATATATGTAAATTGCACGTCTAATCAGTTTACACAAATGGCAAACAACATTAACCTCTCCAAAGACCAGTACAACACGGAGAAAGTAACGTACCTGAATGAGTTCGAGACGGGCGCCATAGCGAAATCCTTTATGGCCAATGTATTTACGTTCATGGGTCTCGGCCTTGTCGTTTCCGGCATCGTCGCGTACATATTCGCTAATAATATCGGGCTGTTGCAACTGCTCATCAACCCCGTCACCGGCGGTTCGACCGGTCTCGGGATGATCGTCATGTTTGCGCCCCTCGCCTTCATCCTGGTAATGAACTTCGGTTTCAACCGGCTGTCCGCGGCGGTCATGGGTATCCTTTTCCTGGCTCTCTGTATCGTCATGGGTATGAGCCTTAGCTTCATATTCCTGGTCTATACCGCGGGCTCGCTGTACACCTGCTTTTTCTCCGCCGCCGCGATGTTCGGCGTCATGGCGGTAATGGGCTACACAACCACCAAGGACCTCACCGCCTTTGGCAGCATCATGATCATGGGCCTCATCGGGATGGTCGTCGCTATCGTCATCAACTTCTTCCTCCACAGCCAAATGCTGGATTATGTAATCAGCCTCGTCGGCGTCCTGGTCTTTACCGGCCTCACCGCCTACAAAGTCCAGATGCTCAAAAATCTCGGCGCCCAGCTCGACGCGAACAACCCCAGCACCCTCAAGATCGCCATCTACGGCGCCATGAGCCTCTACATCACCTTCATCAACCTTTTCCTCTCCCTGCTCCGCGTTTTCGGACGCCGCCGCTAAGGAGTCGACTACGGAAAACATACTCGAACGGGCCTCGCAAAACGGGGCCCGTTTTATATTATAAAAGGTATATTTGTATCGTGGGACCGACAATATTCAATAGGACCGACCTCCTTCAGCGACTTTCCGAGCACAGTCCGGAAATCAAGACGTTTGGGGTAAGCCAATTGGGCTTGTTTGGCTCCTTTGCAAGGGATACAAAAGTTACCAGCGAAAGCGATGTCGATTTTCTCGTGGACTTTGAAAGCGGCAAGAAAACCTATGATAATTTTATAGAGCTTTCTTTTTTTCTCGAAGATCTGTTAGGTCGAAAGGTAGACCTCGTCACCCCACAATCCCTTAGCAAATATATCGGTCCGCACATCCTAAAGGAGGTTCAACATGTCCCTCTCCCATAGTGACCTCTTGCGGCACATCCTGGATGAAACCAACTTTCTCTTGAAGGCTACCTCCGGCAAAAATCAAACCGAGATTGCCCAGGACGAGCTATTGTCCCGCGCGGTCATCCGAAGTCTGGAAATCATAGGCGAAGCTTCAAAGCGCCTCGATAGCACGTTCAGGGAGAATCATCCCCAGGTCGAATGGAAGAAAATGGCTGGTACACGAGATCGGCTCATCCACGACTATTTCGGTGTCGACTACGAAATCCTTTGGGACATCTTCGAAAACAAATTGCCGACGCTCAAAAAGACAATCGAAGGTATATTGGCGCAGCAATAACGGGGCAAAAAAACGCTAAATTCGCGGTTATGGACACCACCCCAAAGAAACTCTTCCTCCTCGACGCCATGGCCCTCGTCTACCGCGCCTACTTCGCGCTGATAAGGAACCCGCGGCTCACGTCGAAGGGACGTAATACGAATGCCCAGTTCGGTTTTACGACGACTTTATTCGACCTGATAAATAAAGAAAAACCCACGCACATGGCGGTGGCCTTCGATACCGAGGCGCCGACGGAAAGACATACCGACTTCACGGCCTATAAGGCGAACCGGCAGGAGGCGCCGGAGGACCTGACGGACGCGCTCCCGGACATCAAACGCATCATCCAGGGGTTCAACATCCCGGTGGTGGAGGTGGACGGTTACGAGGCGGACGACGTCATCGGGACGCTCGCCTGGGAGGCCGAGGCCGCGGGGTACGAGGTCTATATGGTGACCCCGGATAAGGACTATGGCCAGCTCGTTACCGACAAGGTGTTTATCTATAAGCCCCCCTATATGGGCAACAAAGAGGAGATCATGGGCCCTAAAGAGGTCTGCGAAAAATGGGACATCCCCTCCGTGGACAAGGTGATCGACATCCTCGGGCTGATGGGCGACGCCGTGGACAATATCCCCGGCATCAAAGGGGTAGGCGAAAAAACGGCAGCCAAACTGCTCAAGGACTGGGGTAGTCTCGAGAACGTCCTGGCCAACGCGGGGGAAATAAAGGGCGCCATGGGTGAAAAGATCCGCAACGGCACCGAAGACGCCATCATGTCAAAGAAGCTGGCCACCATCATCACCAACGTCCCCGTGGAATTCCACGAGGAGAACTTCCGGTTGAAAGAGTGGAACAAGCCGGAGCTGACGGAGATTTTTAACGAGCTGGAGTTCAAAACGCTGGCCAAACGCATCCTGGGAGAAGAAGGCCCCTCGGAAACGCCGCAGGCACCCGCGGCGAAGGGCCGGAAAGCCGCACAGCCGACTGCACAGGGAAGCCTGTTCGGCGATGAAACACCCGCGGGTGACCCGCCGGCAGTGGAAGATTTCTCGACGGGAGGCCCCGAAGACGTTACCCTCGTCGCCGAGCGGAATATCCACAATACACCCCACGAATACGTCCTCGTCCAAACCCCCGACGAGCTGGACGCCCTATTGACAAGGCTCCAAACCGAACCGGAGATCTGTTTCGACACCGAAACCACCGGCACCGACCCCAACGACGCCGAGCTCGTAGGGATGAGCTTTGCCGTCACCGCGGGTCACGGCTGGTACATACCCGTCCCCGCGGACCAGGACAAGGCAAAAGCCCTGGTCGCCCGGTTCGGTCCGCTCTTCCAGCGAAAAGACGTGCGATGGGTGGGCCAGAACCTGAAGTACGACCTCACCATGCTCAAATGGTACGGCGCCCGCCTGGATGGCGACACCTTCGACACGATGCTCGCGCATTATGTCATCGAACCCGCGGAGAACCGGCGCAGTATGGACTACCTCAGCACCAAGTACCTGAGTTACGAACCCGTCCACATCGAGGAATTGATCGGCAAGAAGGGGAAGGGCCAGGGGAACATGCGGGACGTCGCCTTTGAAAAGATCAAGGACTACGCGGCCGAAGACGCGGACATAACCCTCCAGCTCAAACAGGTCTTTATTCCCCAGTTGAAAGGAAAAGAGGTCGAGAAGGTCTTTTTCGCGGTCGAAAACCCGCTGGTCAAAGTCCTCACCGATATGGAATTCGAGGGCATACGCGTGGACCAGAACTTTTTGAACGACTATTCCAAGGAGCTCGACCGGGAAGCCCGGGAAGCGGAAGAGCGGGTGTACAAGCACGCCGGCGTACGCTTCAACCTGGCTTCGCCCAAACAGCTGGGGGAGGTGCTTTTTGAAAAGCTCCAGCTGGATCCCAAGGCTAAAAAGACCCGGACCGGCCAATACGCCACCGGCGAAGAAGTGCTGCTCAGACACGCCGGTCACCAGATCGTGGACGACATCCTCATCTACCGTGAGCTGACCAAGCTGAAATCGACTTATGTAGATGCCCTGCCAGCCCTGGTCAACCGCAAAACCGGACGCGTCCACACCTCCTACAACCAGGCCGTTGCGGTGACGGGCCGGCTTAGCTCGAATAACCCCAACCTCCAGAATATCCCCGTGCGCACCGACCGCGGGAAGGAAATCCGCAAGGCCTTTATCCCCCGCGATGCCGACCACGTACTGGTCAGCGCGGACTATTCGCAGATCGAGCTTCGGATCGTGGCCGCTGTCAGCGGAGACCCCGCCATGTGCGAGGCCTTCCGGTCCGGCAAGGACATCCACACCGCCACCGCCGCCAAGGTGTACAACAAGGCGGAAGAGGAAGTGACAAAGGTCGAACGCTACAAGGCCAAGAGCGTCAACTTCGGTATCATATACGGCCAGGGCGCCTTTGGGCTCGCCGACAACCTCAAGATCAGCCGGGGGGAAGCCAAGGAAATCATCGACAACTATAAAAAGCAATTTGCCGGCATCCAGCGGTATATGGACGACACCATCAACTTCGCCAAGGAGCATGGCTACGTCCAAACGCTCATGGGTCGCAAGCGTTGGTTGCCGGACATCAATTCCGCCAATTTCTCCGTACGGGGTTTTGCCGAGCGCAACGCCATCAATTCCCCGATACAGGGCACCGCGGCGGACATGATCAAGCTCGCCATGATCCGCGTTCACGAGGCCTTTCAGAAAGCGGGATTCCGGTCGAAGATGCTGCTTCAGGTGCACGACGAATTGGTTTTCGACGCCCCCCGCAGCGAAATAGACATCATAAAACCCGTCATCCTGGAATGTATGCAGGGCGCGTTACCGTTGCCCAACGACGTTCCGGTCATTGCAGAAGTAGGTTATGGCGACAACTGGCTGGAGGCACACTAGGATGAAAATTTGGTTCACATTGATCGCGCTGGCGGCCCTGACGGGGCTCCGCGCACAGGATACCACCCATCCCGTTCGGGTGGTGTATGTCGTACGCCCGAACCAGTATGTAGGCGCGCTGACCAAGATCCGGGTGGAGGTAAACGGACAGGTCGTCTCCATGCCCAACGCGACCTATACCGACCTGCGGTTACGCGCGGACAGCGTCACTGTCCGGATCGAAAACCGCAGGTTGAGCGGTGAAAGCGTCCTGCCGCTCGTGAGCTTCAAGGATACCAGCTATTTCGTGGTCTTCCCCGAGGTCCACGCCCACAAAAAGGACCGGCTTATCGTTACCGAAGTGGATAAAGAGGGCTATAACCGGTACGCCGATAAAATAACCCGGCATGTCCCTTAGCAAACAAATTCTCGATTTTTTGCACGCGCTTAGGTGGGAAGGCCATCTTCCAAAAGGCGTCGAAGTCCTTTCTCCCTTTCAGAAACCCGACGTTTGGGACGTTTGCAAGGTATTCTACACTAAATACTATGCGGCCGGTCCCCGCACCCTGCTCATCGGCATCAATCCAGGCCGCTTTGGCGCCGGGATGACCGGCATACCCTTCACCGATCCCATCCGCCTGAAGGACCCCTGCGGCATCGGCAACCCCTGGCCCGCCCGCCAGGAGCTGTCCTCCGTTTTCATGTACGATATGATCCACGCATATGGCGGTCCCGAGGCATTTTACGGGCAATTCTACATCACCTCGGTCAGCCCGCTCGGTTTCACCCTGGACGGCAAGAACCTCAACTACTATGACAACAGCCAGCTACTCAAAGACCTGGAGCCCTTTGCTGTACACTGTCTGCAACACCAGCTCAACTGGGGCATGGCCACCGACGTGGCATTTTGCCTGGGCGGCGGCAAGAACTTCGCTTACCTGGAGAAACTGAACGGTACATATGGTTTCTTTAAAAAGATCGTCCCGCTTCCGCATCCCCGGTTCGTGATGCAGTACCGCCTCAAGCAAAAAGATTTGCATATCCGGCAATACCTGGACGCCTTTAACGCCCGATAGTTACCTGTTCCAATCCATTCCGTCCATACAGGACCGGAAAATACATCAGCGACACCTTCACCGGGTTTAGGGCGTATCGCCCGCTGAATCGTACGTCCAGCGGGATGTCGTATACATGCACCCCCTTATACAGATAAGGCGTGAAGATGACCACGCGGTCCTTGAGGTATTCCCAATGCGTCTCGAAACCCTGGTGCTTGTCGGAATAATTGCAACCCGCGGGTATCGGTATTTCCAGCATCGTGTACTCCGACTCCCGCTTGACCTCCACCCGGACGTGAAGAACGACTTTCTCACCAAAGGTCAGGCGGTCCGTCACGGCGCCGTCTTTTATAAACTGCGTGGTCACGGCAAAAAGGCTGTCCACCGGAAGGGGATGCTGCTCCCAATGATCCTGGTGGAGGGTGAGGTAGGTATAGCCGCCCCCGGTTTTGCGGATCGTCACGGGCCCCTGGCCGCTCAAACGCGTACGATAAGGGAATCGGGTAATGCTAAAGCTGGTATCCCCCGTTACCGAGATCGTCGCCGGTTTGGAAAAGTCCTTGTACGCGGCCAGCGCGTCCGGTAGCACGGTGCTGACGATGGATGCGCTCGAAACGGTATTGTAGTATTCCCGGTCCCTCAGGAAATACTGCGTAATCGACGGTAAAAACCGCCGGCCGGCACTGTCCGCCGACAAGACCTGGTATGCCAGGACCGTCGTCGCCTTGTCGTCCCCGTACCAATGCCAGTTCTGTTCTCCCCAGTGCAAGCCGCCCAGCATATCCTGTACGCCTTTGGTCATGAGCCGACGCAGCGGCTCCCGGTAGTCCCGGCCAAGCACCTGGAGTATGCGCACGTATGCCCATTGGTCGTGTTGGTCCAGGGAGTCGAAACGGATGGTCGCGATATAGGGATCGTATGCCATCACGTGTCCCGCCTCCACCATGGTCTTCAGGGGGTCGAGCCGGTCCCGCCACGCTAGCCTGGGGAGCTCGTCCTGGAGATACAGCAGTCCATTGCGGATCGCGTTGGCCACCATGGGGTCCTCCCGGAGCGGTAAGAGCGCCCGGATGACGTAACAGGTAATAAACCGGTCGGCGGTCCCTTTTTCCCACCAGCTCCAACCGCCCTCATACAGCTGATTATCCTCGAGTCGTTTTGTCAGCCTGGCAATCCCGGCGTCGTCCTTGAACGGCCGCCCGAGCAGCGCGTTGATCTTTTTCTCCGCCAGCAGCCCCGTCAGCTTAGAAGACGTCTGCTCCATACAAAAGAAGGGATAGTCGTGCAGATAGGAAAGGTTGTCCAGCAGCACATCCAGCGTGTTGTTGCGGACATACAGGGTTACCGGGCCGCCCTTTTCCGGATGGAACGTGACCGTCGTGTCCCCCTGGAGCAGGTAGAAAGCCCCGGTCGTCTCCTCGAGCCCCTTCCGGAAAACGGGGACGCTTCGCTCCTCACCATCCTCATACGCGCCCGTTTGCAGGCTGAAACGGGTCCGCAGGCTATCCATCTTCGCCGTTACCGGATCCCGCAGGACGACCGACGTCTTACCGCCGACCAGCGTGTCCATTTGTCCTTCCTGTCCAAAGGACACCCGCACCCTGTACGGGTCAGCGGTGTAGTTGAGCACTCTTCCCACCAGGTCCGCGCTGTCCCCTTCCACCAGGAAACGGGGCAGACTGAGCGTGGCTTCCAGTGGCTTGAAAGAAGCCGCCTTTCCGATCGTCGCTCCCATCCTTTTGGCGCGGTCCATACCTACCACGAAATTATCCCACCGGGTCGTGTTGTCAGGGTAGGTTACGGCGATGTCTGCCCGGCCGTCCTTATCCGTAAGCTGGTGGGGTTGCCAAAAGCCAAAGTCCCTGAACCGGGTGCGCATCTTCGTGGCGCCTTCGGCTGCCTCCAGCGTCGGTATGGACGGCATGGGAGGGGCCGGCGCCTGATCTATCGTCAGCCCGGATACTCTCCCTTCCAGCATCACCGCGGCGCCGGTATAAGATCGCTTCTTTTGCACGCCATAGCCCACGACCACTACATCCTCAAGGCTGGACGCCCTGGCCTCCAGCCGCACACTGACGACCTCCTGTCCCCCGGCGGTAGCTACGGCGTCTACCTTTTTGACCTCGTACCCGATATAGGAAACCTGGAGGGTCAGTTTACCCGACCTTACGGCCCTCAGGCGGAAATAACCGTCTTTGTCGGTGACCGCATACGTCCTGGTACCGCTGATGATCACGGAGGCGCCGACGATCCCGAGACCGCCATGGGTGTCCACGACGCGACCGGTAACCGTTGCTTCTCCATCGGGATATTTTGGGAGGTCGTCATCCTTCGCCTCTTCCCGCGGCAGCGTTTGTATGGTAAGGGGGAGGCTTGCCCGCATCGCGTTCAGCCTCGCCTCTTCGGCGAGCCTGTCTATAAAAGTGTTCTCCCCATACCAAATGCTTTCGGCGTGTACGCACAACAGCTGGTTAGCCACGATGTCGAGCCGGCGGCGGACGGCCGTCCGGAAGTAACGGTCGACCAGCAACAGCGTATACCTGCCCGGCGCGATGTTGTCGATCACGCCACTGGTACCGTTCAACACCAGGCGGGTCTCATTGTTTTGTTCGGGTTCGAGGACGACATACCGGGCGCCCAATTCCCGGGTACGGAGCAACAGCCGGCCATAGCCGTTTTGATGGTATTCATTCGTGCGCCCCGGTGACAGCTCCAGGAAGGGTCCGGGGGGCGCCGCGATGGGATTAGACATATCCGGCGTATCGGGCAGCGTGTCCCCGAGCACCCAGGAGGTAGTGACGGGGAGTGAGAGCGGTACCACCCCCTTGACGACCGGAAGCGGATCCATTTTCTCCAGACGCAGGATATCTTTTGACAGCTGGTACTGGTACCCGGGCTCCAGGCGGAATTGGATCTCGAAAAAACCCGGCGCAAAAAAACGGAGACTTTCTCCCGCCGGGTCGAAGGGACCCAGGATATGGTAGCGGTCCCCGTTCAACCGCGTCCCCCGGTTCCCCTGGAAGACATATCCGTTATACGTCCCGTAGGCGCTCCGGTTCTGCCAGAGACGATTCCGCAGCAGCTCCTTCTCCTCTACCGTATAACACGGCGGGGCGAGTCTGCGGACGGCGTGCGCGGGGAGATGGTCCAGGTCGATCACCACGTCCCTCCGGTAGTACGGTTGGGCATAAACGCTGTCCACCTCCACGTATTCGTCGTACAAACGCAACCCGATCTTTGTGTATGCGGGCTGTAGCTCGAATACATAAGGCAGCGGATCGGTGACGCCGTCATAGTAGACCAACCGGTTATTCAGATACAGCAGGTAGATGCGCTGCGGAATGCCGTTCTTGACGGCGTACACGCTTACTTCCGGGGTAAAGGTGGATATAAGGGTGTTTAGGGAGAACAGCGAGTCCCCTGAATACAACATCCGGTAATACGTCATCGTATCCAACCCGAACGCTCGTATCCAGGACCGGTGTTTTTCCAGGGGAATGCGCCATCCGGCCCCGGGGGTGGCGCCGGTGAAGTGGATCCCCAACCGGGCGGGGTTGTTATGGTAACGCGCGGTATACAGTAGTTGGGGCGCCCGGATGTCCGTCCCGAACTGCGCGTTGTAACTATATGCGGTCAGGTCCACACCGGCATCCGGCCGTCCTTTGGCGTCCGATACGCGGACATGCAACGTGTCCTTTTGTCCCGGGAAGACCCGCTGTCTGCCGGTCAGGGTTATGCTCAACATCTGGTAAGGAGTCCATATCCTTGCGGTCTTCGATTGCAATTCCCCTTTCCAGAAGTATTGCCAGGCGACCGTATAGGTATCGTGGATATGAGGGGATGGGTGGCCCCACCGTATCGTCTTGTTTTCGCTGAAGCCCTGGTCCAGGAGCGTTTCCCCATCCATCACCCTGAACGATACCGGTATGGCGCGGGGATTGGTCAACACGAAACCCAACGTGTCGCCGCGGCAATCCGGACCCTCGTCTATGGCGTATGCGCCCGGGTCGCTGTCGAGGGAGTCTGTAAAATGTCCCTGTTGGCCGACGTAGAAACGATAGCGGCTCGCCCATGGATCTATCCGCCTGACCAGCGGATAGCGCACCGGCTGCAAACCGCGGCCACTCCCCTCTGCTGCCAGGTAGCCGTCCCCTTGAACGCTTCTCCCGTTGACCATGTAGGTGGCGTGTAGGCTGTCGCCGGAGGTCTCCACCAGCAGCTCCTTTCTCCCCGGCGCATACACCAGGTCCAGATCCTTGTCGTGTCTTTCCCCGGCGGCGTCGATGATGGTTCCCGCGGCGCCTATGGTCATCCCGACCGTTGGCAGTTTCCGGGTGTCCAGACCCAGGATGGTTTCCTCATCGGTTTTAAGCGGAATTGTCTCCGTATAAAGGGTATCGGGCACATACACGGTATCCTGGTCGAAACGGGTAACACTCCCCCGGGTCAACACCAAACGAGCTTGCGCGTCCAGGATAGGCAGGCCGTTGGCGTCCGACGCCCCCGCCAGCAACCGGATCGAATCGCCTTGATATACCGTTTCCTTTTCGGCCCGGAAGCGATAATCGGTGACTTCATCCAGGTTATAGTCTTCGATGTCGAAGCCGTCCTCCGTTATAGCCTTATCCTTATCCAGGAATGCAAGAGTATAATGGGTGCCTGAGGGGAGCGTATCCGACAGGGGGAAACTAAACGTATATGACGCCGGTTCCGGGTGCCCACAGACACCCAGATCCTGGGTTTTAAATTCACCGTTCCGGGTATACTCCAGGATCAATTTTAGAGGTTTTTGATACCGACGACGTTTATAATCAAGGATATATGCCTTCACCCGAACGGTATCCGACGGCTTGTACTTTGGCTGGCTGAAGAGGACCGTGGACACGCCCTCCTTGTCAGAATGCCGTGGGTGGAACAGACGCCTGACTCCCGTTTTGAGCCGCCATTTCAGCGTGCGCCAGTGAAACCGGTGTCTGATGGGGTTGCCGCCCGTCTTTTCCAACCGCACGAATGTCGTATCACCGGGTATGCAAATTTTTACGATCGCCTTATCCGGGTGTTTCAGTGGTATCCTGTAACCCTGAAGTTCGGGCAAGTATGGCGCTTTAATGTCGTCGACCCGTACGTCCGCGTCGCTGATCATCTTGTCCGGGCTTTCCCTTCGCCGGACCTGTATTTGCAACCGCCGCTGGTCGCCGATGGGATAAACGATCAGGTCTGAAATCAGTATCAGACGGGTGACCAGCTGGTTATCCACGACTTTTACCGAGACGTATTGTCCCGGCGGGAGCCGGTCCTCATGCACGCCATCGGCTGGAAAAACGGCCTCCGTGGACCGGCCGGCCAGCCCGTCCACCGGCAGGCTGTCGTGACGGATACACCATTCCGCCAGGCCCGCGTCGATACGATACACCAACTCCCGGTGGCTATTCCTATCCATATTTTTCAGGCTGGCCTGAGCCAGCCCTCCCAGCGGTAACGCCAGGCCGAGGTAAAGCATCCACTGTCGCATGAACCTATGGTGCAGCGGGCCACCGGATTACACACGGCCACCGGCTTTTTTTAGAAATTGGGCAATGTAGTTTATATTGCACGGCCAAAATTTCACGAACATGGAGTATAACAGGATTATTGCCATTACCGGACTCGGCGGCCTATTCGAGCTGCTGAGCAGCAAATCGGACGGGGCGATCGTCAAATCGCTGGAAGACCAGCAGACCCGTTTTGTATCGTCCCGGGTCCACAATTTCTCGCACCTGGAAAGCATCGAAGTATACACAAACCGCGAAAACATCAACCTCGTCGACCTGTTCAAGGCCATCCAGGACAGCGGCGAAGCGCTGCCGCAGGAAAAGGATGCCTCGGCCGTCAAGGCGTTTTTTGTAAAGGTGTATCCCGACCTCGACTTCGATCGCATCTACAACAGCGACATGAAGAAGATGGTGAAGTGGTATGCGTTGCTGACCGCCGCGGGCGTGGAGCTAAAGCTCTCCAACGAGGGTGAGGAAGAAGCCCACGAGGCGGCCGTGGAGGCTGTCGCGGAAGAGGCGACTGCCGAACCCGCCGCAGAGCCCGCGCCTAAGAAGGCGGCGAAAAAGAAGGCCGCCGAGGCTTCTTCTGAAGCGCCAGCAGCCGACGCCCCCGCAGCCGACGCCCCCGCTCCGGCGCCTAAGAAAAAAGCCGCCAAGCCCGCCGCCTCAGGCGACGAGCCTGCCCCCGCGAAAAAAGCGGCGCCCAAAAAGAAATAACATGACCTACACTGCTGACATACATAAAACACCGCGGCACTTCCTGCCCGCCGGCTTTAGCATCACGGACTGGGACCACCTGGAGCCCTTTTTCAACGCGCTGGTGGAACGCCCGCTGAACACGCCCGCCGACCTGGAACAATGGCTGCGGGATATGAGTGAAGTGGAAGCCGTAGTCAGCGAGGACGCCAGCTGGAGACAGATACGGATGACCTGCGATACTGAAAACAAGGCCTTGGAGGAGGCCTTTGTTTATTTTTGCATGGAGATACAACCTCGGCTGCAACCCTATGCCGACAAGCTGAACAGGAAGTTCATCGAATCCCCGCTGACCGGCGGGCTCGACGAAAAGACCTACTTCACCTACCTCCGCAACGTTCGCAAAAGCATCGACCTTTTCAGGGAGGCTAACATTCCCATCCAGGCCGAGTTGAGCGTACTGCAACAACAATACGGCGTCATCGCGGGTAAGATGACCGTCGTCGTCGACGGACAGGAATACACGCTGCAGCAGGCCGCGAAATTCCTCGAGAAGCCCGACCGGGCGCTCCGCGAACAGGTTTACCGGGCGATCAACGACCGCCGGCTCCAGGACCTGAACCCCCTGAACGACCTGTATTCCCAGCTGATCGCCAAGCGTCAGCAGATCGCCGAAAACACCGGTTATGAAAACTACCGGGACTATCGTTTTGCCGAGCTCGGCCGTTTCGACTACACCAAAGAAGACTGCTTTCAATTCCACGAGGCGGTCAAGCAACACGTCCTTCCCCTGGTCCGCCAGGTATACGAACGCCAGCAGAAGCGACTGGGTCTGGACGCCCTCCGTCCCTGGGACACCGAGGCCGTTCCCCAAGGCGAAGAGCCGCTGCATCCGTTTAAAAACGGAGCTGAACTACTACAAAAGTCCGAACGCTGTCTGGATGCCCTGAACCCTTTCTTTGGCGACTGTCTCCGGAAAATGTCGTCCCTCGGCCATCTCGACCTCGACAGCCGGAAAGGCAAAGCCCCCGGTGGATACAACTGCCCCCTGGCGGAAAGCGGCGCTCCTTTTATCTTCATGAACGCCGCGGGCCAGATGCACGATGTCACTACCATGGTGCACGAGGGCGGTCACGCCATCCACTCTTTCCTGGCGCATCCGCTGGCGCTGTCTGCGTTCAAGGAATATCCCATGGAAATCGCCGAGGTCGCGAGCATGTCGATGGAGTTGTTCACGATGGAGCATTGGGACGTTTTCTTTGACGACGCCGAAGAACTACGCCGCGCAAAGATCCTGCAGCTGGAGCGTGTAATTACTATCTTCCCGTGGATTGCTACTATCGATAAATTCCAACACTGGATTTACGAAAACCCGCGCCACACGCCTGAAGAGCGCAAGGACGCGTGGTTGAGCATACTTCGTGAATTTACTGTAGATGTAGTAGACATTACAGGTCTGGAGCACTACCGGAGTCATAGCTGGCAACGCCAACTTCATCTTTTCGAGGTGCCGTTTTATTACATCGAATACGGTATCGCTCAACTAGGCGCCATCGGTATGTGGAAACAATTCCGCGAAAACCCCGCCCATGCACTGGACAATTATATTCAGGCACTTAGCCTTGGGGGTATGCGCACCCTGCCGGAGCTCTATGCGTCAGCAGGACTCCAATTTGACTTTTCCCCAAAACATATACAAACTTTAATTGAATTTATACAAAAAGAATTAGTAAAATTGTATTTGTAAACTAATCAGAGCCTTAACCAAAGTCCCGGCGTTTCTACGTCGGGACTATGTTTTTTGGGGGCAGCCTTTGGGCGTGAAAACTTAAGGCTGCCCCAAAAAAACCGCATCATTAATGGGGGGTGTCCCCCCAAACCCCCCGTCGCGTTTTTACGTCCCTCCCGATTCACTTCCTTCGCTCCTTGCTCCTTCGTCGCTCTCGTCGCCCGCCTACCGCCGGCGCTGCGCGCGGCTGTGTCCGGGCGCTACCTTCGAGCCCTTTCCTTCGCTCCTTGCTCCTTCGTCGCTCGCGTCGCCCACCTACCGCCAGCGCTGCGCGCGGCTGCGCGTGGGCGGCTTGCGCCGCGGCGCCGCAATGCGGGCGCGGCGTGCGGGGCGCGGGGGGCACAGGCGCGAGCGCAGGGATGCGCGAGGCGCATTGGGGCGTGGAATGCGAACGCGCTAAAGCGGCGGAAGCGCTCAGGCCTTCGGCCCGCGCGGAGCGCGTTGGCAGGCGTCGCAGACGCCGTTTACGATGACTTGGACCTGGCGGGGGGAGAAGCCGGTGGGGAGGTGGACGGAGGGGACGGCGATGTGGTCCAGGCAGACGGTTTTGCCACAGTGGTTGCAGACGAAGTGGACGTGGTCGTCCTGGTGATGGGCTTCGGTGCAGGTGTCGTTGCAGAGGGCGTAGCGGACGGTGTTATCGGAGGTGGGGATGGGATGGAGGAGCCCTTTTTCGACAAAGCTTTGGAGGGTGCGATAAACGGTTACCCGGTCGAAGGGCGCGTCGCCGGCCTTTTCGATGTCGGCATGAGACAAGGCGCCGTTGGCACGGAGGAAGAGCTCCAGGATGCGGAGCCTGCCTTCGGTTACGCTCAGGGAGTGTTCCTTGAGCAGGGAGCGGGCGTCTTTTGCGTACATAAGCTACGACGGGTTATTGTTGAACATTCCCCCGGAAAAACGGGTGCCGGAAGGCTCTTTGAGCAAAGCACGGATATCCTTTTGCAACTTGCCGAGCTCTTCCTGTTTCAAACCGTCATAGATGCCGCGGACACGGCCGTTGCGGTCGACGAGCGCGATCAGCTGTGTGTGTATGAACTGGTCGGCCAGCTTTTGCTTGTTGTTGCCTTCGTCGTCGAGGTGATAGCTGTCGCGGGCGGCGCCGTAGAGTCTGGCCTTTGTGCCGGTGAGGAATATCCAATGCCTGGGATCGTTAAAGCCCATCGAATCGGCATACTTCTTCAGCTGCGCGACGCTATCCCGGTCAGGGTCGGAGGTATGCGACATCAGCAGCACGTCCGGCTCGTTTTTAAAGGGCTCGTATATCCAATGTTTGATGTTGTCGTTCATACGCGGGCAGATACCCGGGCACGTCGTGAAAAAAAACGATACGACGCACACCTTTCCCTGCACGTCCTGCTCGGTAACGGTGTCTCCCAATTGATCCGCGAATCGAAAGGGCTTCACATCGGCGATGACAGGTAACTTCACCTTGTAGTCATCCGTCCCCGCAAACAAGGCAAACCAGAATATCACCAGAAAAACGAGCGACCCGCCCACGTACCACAAAACCCGTCTGAATCTTTTACTCATAGCCCAAAATTACGACACCCCGCCCAAACTCCCCGTTGACAGCGCCAGGGACAACAAAAGATTTGCAACAATGTTGCACAAACCATATCTTTGCAGCCCGACGGGCTCCCATAGGAGCAACCCGATGGGAGCCGCCCGGCGGCACGGAATCCGAAGACTCGCAGCCTGATGAAAAAAACGCGGTTTAATTGGGACCTCCTGGGCATGTCCGCCTCGATCGCCTGCGCGATCCATTGCGCGGTGCTGCCGCTGTTTCTGACAGCGCTACCGCTGTTTGGATGGGAGGTGCTGCACAATCCCTGGTTCGAGGGCGGAATGATCGGCCTGGCAGGGGTCGTCGGGAGCCAGGCGCTGTATCATGGCTATAAACAACATCACCGGCGCCTGATGCCGGTGGTATTGTTTGCGGCGGGGTTCGCCTGCCTTATCCTAAAAGAGGTTTTTCACGACTACCACGTCCTCCTGCTCGTTCCGGCGGTCGGACTCATCCTTTGGGCCCACCTGTTGAACCTGCGGCTCGTCGGACGGCGCCACACCTCCGAACCGGCGTCCGCCGACGGCGCGGAGCGCCCTAAAGCTGCTTGATCTGTATATTCCTGAAATACACGTTCTCGTCCCCCCCATGGTCCTGCAGGGCAATATGTCCCTTGTGAAAAGCGGCAAACCCGGGCATTTGCGCAAACTTGCTGCCCGCGACCATCTTATTCCAGTCGTCATCCCACATCTTAGTTTCGACGACGACGACGCTATCGAGCATAAACCGCAACTTGCCGTTCTTGACCCGAATATCCACCTCATTCCATTCGCCCACCTTCCTGACGGGCTGCCACCGGCTGGGCACGAGGTCATAGAGATCGCCAGCGCGGTGTTTTAGGATCTTGCCGTCGGGGTGATTGTCGTTGTCCAGGATTTGCATTTCGGGACCGGTCTCATACGTATCCTGGTATTTAGCCGGGTCTTCGTGCACGTCGAACATGATCCCGCTATTGGCGCCCTTGGTGATCTTCCAATCCAGCCTCAGCTCGAAGTTCTCGTACTCGCCGTCGGTGATCAGGTCGCCGCGGCCCGCTTTGGAGCTCCCGTTCAACTTGAGGACGCCGTCCTCGCCCACCATCCAGGCTTCACCCGCCCCGGTCTTGCCGTAGGTATGCCAGCCCTTGGTCGTCTTCCCGTCAAAAAGCGAGACCCAATCGTCGGAAGAGGAGGAGACGGTCGACGACGCAACCACAGAAGGCAAAACGACGGAAGGCATAAACGCCGTAAGCGTCACACCCCCCACAAAGCACACCAGCAGGAGCGATCCCTTCATAGCGTAAAATTTATTGCTTATACGAAAGTACATACCTAACGAGCGTTTCCGCGTCCTTTTCGGACAGGGCGGCGTGCGGTGTCATGGGCACATCGCCCCAGCTGCCCTTGCCACCGGAAATGACTTTTTGTGCAAGATGCTCCACCGTTCCGGGTTTGGTGGAGTCGTAACGCGCGGCGATCATCACGAACGAGGGGCCGGTCACCGGCTTGTCGGGTGCATGACACGTCTTGCAGTCGTTCTGTAACATAAGGGCATAACCGGGATGTCCGGTGTGCTCGGTACCGGCGGAGGAGCTGGCGGCGGAGGAGTCCGTGATCTTGGTTATGGCTGCCGCGGAGTCCGACGACGTAGGCTGCGAACCCTGGTTGTTGTTACAGGCGGCGAGCGCCACGAGCGATACGATCCCGATCAGTTGCTTCATGATTTTTTGATTTTCGCCACACAAGTTACTAAATTTATCATCTCACAATCGTAAACGATGGAACCTCATTCCCGCAGACAGGCCATAAAAAATATTTTGATGACTTCAGCCGGCATCGGCGCCCTGGGCGGTTCCGCCCTGGCCAGCGCCACAGGAATACCCGACGCACGCAGGGCGCTCAGGAACAACATCCACCAGTCCGCTTGCTATTGGGTGTACCACGATATACCGCTCGACCAGTTTTGCGTTACGCTCCAACAGCTGGGGTTGAGCGCCATCGACCTGATCGGCCCCAAGGACTGGCCGGTCCTCCAGCAGCATGGCATCACCTGCGCCATGTGCAACGGCGCGGAATTGGGGCTCTACGACGGCTTCAGCCACCCCGAGTTCCATGACACCCTGATAAAGAACTATACCGAATGGATACCGCTCGTGGCCAAGGCGGGTTTCAAAAACCTCATTTGCTTTAGCGGCGCCCGCCGGGGTATGGACGACGAGACGGGTATGCAGAACTGCGTCAAGGGTCTGCAAAAGCTGCTGCCCCTGGCGGAAAAACACGGGGTAGTGCTCGTAATGGAGCTCCTCAACAGCAAGATCGACCACAAGGATTATATGTGCGACCACACCGCCTGGGGTGTGGAGCTCTGCAAGCGCGCGGGCTCGGATAACCTGAAGCTTCTCTACGACATCTACCACATGCAGATCGACGAGGGGGACATCATCCGCAACATCCGGGAAAGCCACCAATATATCGCGCACTATCATACCGGCGGGGTTCCCGGCCGGCACGAGATCGACGATACCCAGGAGCTGTACTATCCCGCGATCATGAAGGCTATCCTGGAAACCGGTTTTACCGGCCACGTAGCCCAGGAGTTCGTGCCTTCCGGACCGGACAAGATCGCGGCGCTCAGGAAGTGCATAGACATTTGCGATGTATAAATGGTTACTCCTGCTTCTGCTGGCAGCGCCCGTGGCGACAAACGCCGCGCCGCTTCGCAAAACGGCGCCGGAAACCGGCGCCGCGCAAACGGATGACGCCACCGCCATCCGCCACGTCCTCGACGTCCAGTCCCAAGCCTGGAACCGTGGCGACATCCCGGAATTCATGCAAGCCTATTGGCAAAACGACTCCCTGACCTTTATCGGCAAGGCCGGCCCCACCTATGGTTACCAGCCCACCCTGGAGCGTTATAAGAAAGTCTACCCGGACAAGGCTACCATGGGCTTCCTGACCTATAGCAACCTGCAGCTAAAAAGACTAAGCAGCGACTACTTCTTCATCATCGGCAACTGGCACCTCAAACGTGACATGGGCGATATCGGGGGCACCTTCACCCTGCTGATGCGCAAGATCGACGGTCAATGGAAGATCGTCGTCGACCACACAAGCTAAGCGACCACGCTAGCTGTGCGCGTCCGGCGGATCACCCGACTCGGTATGCCGCCACTGACGATACAAATAGACGATCAGTCCCGAAAGGCTGGTCAGGAAAAAAAGATAATAAAGCCCGTTTTGCCACGTGAAACGGCCCTCCACGAACGCATACCCCGGCATGATGCCCGCCACCACCTGGACGAGCATCCACAGCAATGACACGGAAAGCGTACGCACGATCCGCAGCATGAACTTCACCATCTCCGGTTCTATTCCCGAGGGCATAGGCTATGGTAATAATAGTTGTTTGAGCGCCAGGCTGTCTCCAAAGAATACGTTGAAATCCACCGGGGCGTTGATCCCGCTGACGTGGCCCGATTCACTGTGCTGCCAGAACGACCAGTCGCGGGCAATCCGGGGTCTGTCCTTCTGGATATAGTGGGCCGCCCACAAGGGATAATCATCAAACATCCTGCCCAGGTGTCTGTCATAAAAATCGACGCTGGTATAAATAAGGGGTTTCACCCCGGTACTCGTCTGTACAACGTCCAGCCACTCCTTCACCCGCTGGCGGATCAGCGTATCCCGGACGCCATAGGTATCTTCGACGTCGATGACCGGTGGAATGTCTCCGGACTCCAGCGTAATCGTCGCCAGAAAGTTCTCCGCCTGAGCGCGACCGCTCTTCGTCGCCAGGAAATAATGATAGGCGCCCCGGATCATGCCCGCGTCCCTGGCTTCGTCCCAGTTCCGCCGGAACTGGGCGTCGACCCGGCCCAATCCCTCGGTCGCCTTTATAAAAACGAAGTCGAGGTGCACCCCCCTGACCTCCATCGAATGGACCATCGGCCAGTTGATCCGTCCCTGGTGCCAGGAGACGTCGATGCCATGGATGGAATAATTGACGGGAATGTCGGTCCCGAATTCCTGGTAACGGACGAATCGATCCTCCCGGGAGCGCCAGAACTGGAAGTTGATAATGGCGACGATCGCCAGCACCAACAACGCCAATATCCAGAAAACCCATTTACGGATCTTGAGCTTTTTTCTCACGATCACAAACCTACGACATTGGGGGAGAATGAATACATTCGTTCTTTGATGGCCTACACACGTTCCGAAATAACCCTGGCGGGCGGCCAGGTCTCTTATATACGTTGGGGCCGGGGCCCCAGGGTCATCGTGGCGCTCCATGGATATGGAGAACGGGCGCTGTCCTTTACGCATTGGGGCAACGCCCTCCCGGAGGAGTATACGATGTACGCCCCCGACCTTCCCCTCCATGGAAGCGGTCGTTGGCAGGAAGACCAGCCTTTCACCGTCGATCACCTGAACCAACTGATAAGACGCCTGACCAGCGAAGGCCAAGGTAAAGTCATTTTATGCGGCTACAGCATGGGCGGACGGCTTTGTCTTTCCTATACCCAGTCCTATCCGGAGGAGCTGGACCGGATTGTCCTGTTCGCCCCGGACGGGCTGAAGGTCAACTTCTGGTATTGGTTGGCCACCCAAACCCGGACCGGGAACCGGCTCTTCCGCTATACCATGGAACACCCGTCCTGGTTCCTTGGCATAGTCCGCGGCCTCGGCGCCCTGAACCTGATCAACCGCGGCGTCGTCAAATATGTCCATCGCCACCTCGGGGAACGGGCCGCCCGTATGGACCTCTACCGGATCTGGACGTGTATGCGCACCTTCCGCCCGGACCTGGATGCCGTGGCCCGGAAAATCCGCGAAAGCAACCTGCAGACCCGGTTGGTCTTCGGCCGCTTCGACCGGATCATCCAACCGTCGCAAGGTTATCGTTTCGAAAAAAAACTCGATGACAGCCTGTGCCAGATGGTCGAGCTCTCCGCGGGACATCAGCTGCTGACGCGCGAGCTCACGCCCCTATGCCTTAGCATAATAACGGACTGAGGAAGGATCATATCCAACAAGTGCGTACCTTACGCCGAATGGCATTTACACTGACTGGCGCTTTCCTGTTCCTCGTCTATGCCTCTTGCCTGGTTTTCTACCGGCAGGCATGGCTGGATATGCCTCTTTTCGAGCCTGACAAAAGCTTTCAACCCAAGACATTCATTTCCGTGATCATCCCCGCCCGGAACGAGGAGGACAACATCGGCGCCCTGCTCCGGACGCTGCTGGACCAGGACTACCCCGCGGAACGCTTCGAGGTCATCGTCGTGGACGACCATTCCACCGACCGGACCCCCGACGTCGTCCGCTCCTTTGGCGATCCGCGCATACGGCTGATCACACTCGCCGACCACCTCAGCCCGGGTGAACGGCTGAACGCTTACAAGAAAAAAGCGATCGACACCGCCATCTCTCAAAGCCGGGGCGACCTGATCGTGACCACCGACGCTGACTGCCTCGTAGAACCCCGCTGGCTCCGCCTCCTTAGTTCGTGTTACGAAGAGCGGCAGCCCGTTTTTATCGCGGCCCCGGTGGCCTACACGGACGAAACTTCCTTCCTGAAAGTCTTTCAGTCCCTCGACTTCATGACCCTCCAGGGCATCACCGGTGCCTCCGTGTACAAAAAGTTTCACACCATGTGCAACGGCGCCAACCTGGCCTACAGCAAGTCGGTCTTCCACGAGGTCGGCGGCTTCCGGAATATAGACTCCATCGCTTCCGGCGACGATATGCTCCTGATGCACAAGATGTATAAAAAATACCCCGACCGCATAGCGTTTTTAAAGAACCCGGACGCGATCGTCAGAACCGCTCCCATGCCTACGTGGAAGTCGTTCTTCAACCAACGCATCCGCTGGGCAAGCAAGGCCGACAAATACGACGACAAGCGTATCATAGCGGTACTGGCCCTGGTCTACCTGTGGAACGTCTGGTTCCTGGTTGCCGGCGTGGCCGCGTTTTTTGTACATGGCCTTTGGCTGACCTGGCTCATTTTCCTGGTCATAAAAACCATCGTCGAGCTCTGGTACCTGGAGCCCGTGGCCGTTTTTTTTAGTAAGCAAAACCTCCTCTGGAAATTCCCCCTGGCGCAACCCGTGCATATTGCGTATACGATCATTGCCGGCTGGCTGGGTAAATTCGGCAGTTATCAATGGAAAGGAAGACAGGTCAAATAGCGCCCCTGGCGATCATCGGCCTGGCGTTCGCCCTGGCTGTCTTTGCCTACGTGCTCGCCCCGGATCATTCGCCGTACGCCAACCGCATGACGGTGGAGATCGGCGGCAAACCGCCCGGTTACACGCAGCGATTCCTGTTATTACGCTACCCCGCCTATGAACGCGTAAGCTGGATCCAAAGGCTTTGGTCCGGCGCCCCCGACTCGGCCGCCTACCTACCCATCACCAGCTGGCGGATCGACGGCGACTCGATTCGCGTGTTGCGTTACATCGACGACGGCCTCACCGAGCCCCAGGCGTATGCGCTGGCGCGCGTAGCCCCCCGCGGCGTCCCCGTCGACCGCTACCTGCATACGCACCGCTACTGGCTCGGCGCCGATCGTTTCGGCCGCGACGTCCTGAGCCGCCTGTTGATCGGCACCCGTGTTTCCCTAAGCGTCGGCCTCGTCGCCGTAGCCCTGTCGCTGAGCATCGGCATCGTCCTGGGCGCGCTCGCCGGCTATTACGGCGGCCGGCTGGACGAGCTCATTGTCTGGTTTATGAATATCGTATGGAGCATCCCTACCCTGCTGCTGGTTTTCGCGATCACCTTTGCACTCGGGAAAGGGTTCTGGCAGGTCTTCGTGGCCGTGGGGCTTACCCTTTGGGTCAACGTGGCGCGGACCCTCCGAGGTCAGGTACTGGCGGTCCGGAACATCGAATACGTGGAAGCCACGAGAGCGCTCGGCTTTTCGGACGCGCGGATCATCTTCCGGCACATCCTCCCGAACGTATTGGGTCCGGTACTCGTCGTGGCCGCCGCCAATTTCGCCTCGGCCATCGTCATCGAAGCCGGGCTTAGTTTCCTGGGGGTGGGTGTGCAACCTCCTCAGCCCAGCTGGGGTCTAATGATCAAAGAAAACTACAGCTTTATCATCACCAGCAACCCAAGCCTGGCGATCATACCGGGCGTGGCCATCATGATTTTGGTACTCGCGTTCAACCTGCTGGGCAACGCGCTCCGCGACCGTCTCGACGTGCGGCGCTGAGGCGCACAGCTACTTCATGGAATACCGATAGCTCCCCGTCCAGACATTGCTCGACTTGTCGTTCGACGTCACCGTGACCGTGACGAGACAGGTCTCCTGCGCGGGCGTATTGGCGATGGTAAAATTATTGGTAGCCTGGCTGTTGTTGACGCTGGTGGTGTAGAAAGGGCTACCCGACTGACCGTCTACGGCGGCGCTGACGGCGATCGTCACGCCTTTGGGCGGCATGGTGGAGGTCACCGTAACGGAGAGCGCGAACGTAGGGCCGGGGGCTGCGGCCTGGGTACTTCCGTTAGTGGGATTGGTGGTAACGGCAAGCGTGGCTTCACTGGAATTGTTGTTGCCGCCGCCTCCCTTTCCGCAAGCAGTAAAAGCGGCACAGATCAAAAAGGCGCTGACGACCTTGACAAGCGTTGTTCTCATGGAACCTAAATTACAATAATTTGTGTTGCGGTGGTACACTTTAATCGAGCGAAACGCGCACATTCCTGTTCAGGCTTTCCTCCAGGGAAATAAAGGTTTCGGTCCTTTCGATACCCTTTATCTTCTGCACTGTATCATGGAGAACATATCGGAGCTGGTTGATATCCTTGCAGACGATTTCCGCGAACATCGAATAATTGCCCGTGGTATAATTCAGCCGGACGATCTCCGGGATCTTTTCCAGATCCTTTGCCACGGAATCGTACAATGAGCTTTTTTCCAGGTATATCCCCAGGAAAGCGATGACGTCGTAACCCAACGCCTTGAGGTCGACCGTCAACCTTGTCCCTTTGACAATGCCATACTCCTGCAGTTTCTTGATGCGTACGTGGATGGTACCTCCGGAAACGAACAATTGCTTACCCAGGTCTGCATACGAAATCTCCGCATTTTCCATCATCGCATGTATGATCTGCAGGTCCAATTTGTCCAAATTCAATTTACCGCTCATTTTGCTAGGTTGTTTTTGATAAAATTCAATCGGTCACCCCTTTTTTTCCAAAACATCTAATCTTTTAAAAATTGTCTTGAATTTTATCAAACGAAATCGAAAATCTCTTTAATTTTGTTTTGTCATTTCGGGGTTTCGATAGAAAAGCTACAAAAAAATAGGCTTTCTGCTGTAATACCGCAAATTACAACTTTTACTGTGGAGTGATGGAATTTGGCAGACATACCCTCTTGTCTCGGGGGTGGGGGAAACGGGATAAACTTAGTGTAATGCCGTGACCGTTTTGCGACAGTTGCGACTGGGGTTGACCACCACAACATTGCGCTATGGCTAACCGCCCCGTGGAGGTTCGAGTCCTCCCTCTACAGCTCTCTCTGATGGTGATAAAAGAGCCCGTGCTAGCGATTGCCTGGCCGGGCTTTCTTGTTTTTGCGCCCGCCCGCCGTATCGTACCGCACCACCGCCTGCCGCACCGTCGCCTGCCGGAATAGTCGAGGGGTCCCGCCCTCTTTCCTCCGCTTTGACGTGCACCGCCGCCTGCCGGAATAGTCGAGGGGTCCCGCC
>NZ_DATJIY010000132.1:0-42478 GCF_035492835.1 Dinghuibacter sp. | reverse complement strand
CGCCTGCGACCGCCGAGCGCCATAAAGAAAATACTGCTCCCCGCAATACCCAGCAACAAGCCAATCACCACCCAGTAAACCGGTCCATGGCCGGATGGCGCATCCTCGTTACCGCTCCAGCCGCCCTGCCCCTCTGCCGAGAGTACATATCCCAACTCGTCTCTGACCTTATCGAGGCGCCGGTACGCACTCCTGGTTTCGTTTGCCTCGACGAAGTCCTTACGGGCTTCATACGAATAGCTCAGCCGGACCGTGCGGCCGACGCTCCGGACAGAGGTACGGAAAACGAAACCGGGATCCTCGATCTCCTTGTCGCCGGGTGTCAGCCCCAGGTCCTCGGGCATCTGGATGTCCAGGGTCTCCGTATACCGGTCCGGGTAGGAAAGAGCAAAGGGCGACGTCCGTATTTTGTCCTTGAGCTTGGGCAGGATGCTCCGGATCAGCGCGGCGTCGAAGGAGGCCTTCAGCCCCCCGTCTTCCCGGTACCAGAGTTTCGGAACCGTATAGAATTCGCGGGTGATGAAAGCGCCGTCCGAATCGGCCTCTTCGACGCGCAGGCTATCCCTCACCTTTATGCCATCGTAGGCGTCGGTATAAAAATCGAGGTAGGACTTCTGGATTTCACCGCGGCTGCTGTTGTTGAAGTCGTCCCTGGCCTGGTCCGCAAAGGAGCCCGTGTACCGGGTGACGATGTCCAGCCTGGTCGAGCCCGTCAGGCTGTCCACCGAAAAGAGCTCCCGGCTGTCCACGCGACCGTTGTCCTGGAGCGGGATCCTCGTCAGCCCCGTGGTCGTGTCGGTCAGGACCAGGCCGCACTGGTAATCCGGGTAAGAAATATCGTCCAACCGGCCCCGTTGAAAGGAGATCGTCGGGTCGAGCCAGTAGTATCGTCCGTTTAGGTAGACCCGGACCGTAGCGTGATCGAAATCGTCCGTGGACGGCAGCTCGTCAAGCAGCCGCGCCTTGTCGTCCGTGTTGATCAGCACAGGATTGGCCGCGATGCCCAGCTCACCCAGCATCGTACACAATAACAAGGTCTTGTCCTTGCAGTCCCCGAAGCGCTGTCCGAAGACCTGACCCGGATCGTGCGGCTGGTGCGTATTAGGCCCTATCTCGATCCCCAGGTACCGGATGTCGTCCTGTACAAAACGCAGCGCCGCCAGCAACGCCGCCTCTTTCGACCGGGTGGTCTCCCGTATCGATCTGATCTTGGCCGCCAGTCCTGCCGACAACGGCGCGTGCGTGTCGAACAGCGATAGCGCCCAGTCGTTGACCTCTTTCCAGCCTTTGAATTCACTGACCTGTATCGATGGATAGGGATCGTACCAGGACGGCGCGTCGTCGTCATCGTCGTAGGCCGGGACGTTGTCCAGGTTCCAGGCGTATACCCTGTCCGTCCCTTCTTCGGTTTGAACCGGATCGGGGAGGTCCGGCTCCGACTTCCGGAACCGGAGGGGCCTGTCCAGCGGGCAAAGCACCCGATAGGTCAGGTGCGTGACGGGCACGCTGTAGCCGGCGTCCAGGGTTTCGGAGAACTTGTCCTCGAAAACCGGGTTATTCCCCTGGACCGAATAGGCATAGTCCAACCGGTCGCCCTTGCGGATATCTTCCAGGAAAAGCACCGCCGTCAAACCGCCGTTGTAGATGCTTTTGTAGATGTCCTTTTCCTGGTGGAGTATCTTGAAGCGGTCGGGCCGCAACGCGTCCAGCACCCTGCCGCCGCGGATAATATGGATGTAGTGGAAGATCACCTGTTCATACGAGGGATCGTACCCCACCGATACCTGGGATGCATTTTGAACTCCAGCTTCCGTTTCCAGGTACAATACGTTCCGGTGGTATGTGGTGGCGGTGGCGACGTTGAATTGTCTGTCGGCCAGGAAGTGCACGTATCCATCCTCCATATCGCGGCGCGCCAGGGTCTCGTCGATACGCACGGGGATTTCCTTCACCCAGGCGGGGACGGCGTCAACGCGCACCGTTTGCGCCCGCACACCCGCGGCCGCCAGCAAACCGATCGTGATTATCCATTTCATAAAACCGCGTGCGTAGTATCCGAGATCTGTTTGCGCAGGCTATCAGCCCAATCGATCAGCAGTTTTTTCTGCGCCGCCGTCAGGATGGCGTCCTTGTGCGCCCAGGTATACGTGGAAATGGGCATGGCGTTTTCATCCACGGTCTCGGCTATATCCCGGAGCCGTTTGACCTGGCGCTTGACGGGGTAGGCGTAAAACTCGTCGAAGTTGAGGTGTTTCTTGCCGCCCTTTATGTGGTAGGCCACCAGCCAGGACACCGGGGCGATCTTGTCGAACCAGGGATAACGGGAGTGGTTGGAGTGACAATCGTTACAGGCAACGCTCAGGATATGGGCCACCGAATCCGGCACGGGATAGTGCAGCGTAAGCGCGTTCGGGTCGGGAGCGGAAGAGGTGTTGGGGGTCGGCCGGATCAGCTGGATCAACACGACAAAGGCCATCAGCACGATAAGGATCTTCTTGCGCATGGGCTAAATATAGTCCATTTTCCGCGACCGCCACCAGCGGACGCCTTGCCAGGCCAGCTCCCCGGTGCACAACAACGCCAGCGCGAACAGCGCTGGTTTCCAAGCCCGTGTGGCATCCATCAGCGCCCCGGTCAAGGCAAAAATGTAGATACCCACGGGTAAGACGAACAACAGGCAAAGACCCGTTACACCCAACGGTATCCGGAACGGGCGGGTCGCATTGGGGGATTTGATCCGGAGCGCCACCAGCGTAATGAATTCGAGGAAAAGGGCGGCGCCGTAGAGCGTGATGTCGATCACCACGAGGTCCAGGAACTTCCAAAGCACCATGACGCTCACCACGGCCGCGCACATCACGATCGACCGGTGGGGCGTACCGTACCGCCGGTGCCGCGCGCTCAGCCAGCCGGGCAGCAACCGGTCGTCCGCCATGGCCTTGGGCACCTGCGCCACCGACAACAACACCGCCGCAAACAGCCCCAGCGAAGAAGCCATCCCGCCCGCAGCCAGCGCCACCCCCAGCCAGCGGCCGCCGACCAGGGCACCCAGCGCCGGGAAACCGCTATCGCTCAACACCCCGGCGTCGATACCCGACCCGCGGGCCGTCAGCAAGGTCAATACATATACGATAACGATCAGCACGAAGGCAATGGCGATCGAAATGACATAAGAGCGCGCGGGTCGTTCCACCTGGTCCGCATAGGTCGACGTATTGTCCCAACCCAGCATGTTCCACATCACCGTATAACACCCCATCGCCACCGCTGAAAAGCCCGCGCCCTTCAGCGAAAGATGGGTCACGCCATACGCCGCCGGTCCGAGGTGGTATACCCCGAGCACGAATAACACGACAAAGGGCAGGAGCACCGCCGTCCCCAGCACGAGGCTGGCGCGGCCCACCGGTACGACGCCCAGGACGTTCAACCCCGCGCACGCCCAGATCAATCCCAGACACACCGGTAACTTCCAGGCAGCCATGGCCGGCCAGAACCAGCTCGCATATTCCACGAACAAAACCGGGTATATCGCCAGGTCCACGAACGTATACAACCAGGTCCACCAGCCTTCATAGAACCCCCAGCGCAAACCCAGACCCCGTTTTACCCACTGGTAGTAACCCCCGCCCACCGGCATCATCGCATTCAGCTCCAGCACCGCGAGCATCGTCGGGACGTCCCACAACAGGGGCGTCGCCAGCAGGATCAAAAGGGCCCCATCCCTGCCCCCAAGCCCGAGCAGCGGCTCCATGCCATAGGGTCCGCCGGAGACGGTAAAAAAGATCACGGCCACCAGGGCCAGTGGGCGTAGCAGTTGTGTAGAGGAATTCGCCGGGCGTGTCAAGGGCCCGAATTTAGGGAATTTCCCGCCAGGGAAACGTCACCTCCCGCAACACCGTCCCACCCATCGGCTCCAGCGCTAACGACACGGTCGACCCGGAAGGGGACGTCATTGGCACCGAATACCCGTGGGGGCCCGTAGCCGGCGTCCCGCCCGTATACAGGTACCGAACGAGGCTGTCCGGCGCATACTGATAGTCAAAGAACCCCGTCAGCGGATACCGGCGCGTGATCACCGGCGTGGACGCGATCGGGTGCGCCAGCACCAGCGGCCCGTGCGTAAAATAAACCGCGCCGGCGACGTCGTGCTGGACGGATACGGCGGGCGCCGAAAAGGCTAGACGCACCACCGTCTCGCGGCCCCAGACCCGACGAAGCGCCAGGTACCCATCGCGCTCGGTAAACGGACCCGTCACATGCGTCGCCCACGACGGCTTCCGAATGGACAGCGTAAAGGCGACGGGATGTGACGCCCGCACGACGAACGTAAAGGAATATCCGTAAGGATAGTCCGTCCGTTCTTCGATGGTCACGGGGATATCCGAATAAGACGTATGCGCCACACACGGACCCAATAAGGTAGCCACCGGTCCCAGCGGTCCGGTCATCCACATGTGCGAGATATAATAGGGCGCGATCCTCCCCGCGTTGGGCACGCAGCACACGGCTACGTCCTGGTGTACCGGCGAGTACTTGTAGCGCGTCTGCCGGTGATCGGCGGTATCGCCATTGCGGCCGCCCGTCATACTATAAGAATTGTCCGTCTTGAGGTAGGCGATACAGGAAGCATGCGGGTCCCGGGCGCCCTGCGCGGCGTTGAAGAAAAGCCGTTCGACGCCGTCGCCAAATGAAGCGGCGCCCGTTTTGCTCAGCAAATCCGCGTAACTGTCGAGTAGCTCCTGGAGCGAGCAATATTCGTATCCCGTCGTCGTGGCATCCGCCGCGCGACGCCCGATCCACTCGTCGCCGGCCGGCGCGCCGGAGGGCGTTATCTCGCGGCGGACCTTGTCCACGAACGCCGTTAGCGCGCCCGAGAGAGCAGGATTCCCGGACGCGTACGCCGCCGCGGCCACCGCCCGGATGTGTTCATATGTATGTACGCCATGCCCCTGCAACCGGTATGCGGTATCAATCAGCTTCGCGTATTGCGCGTCTTCGTTGAGCTTCTCCTTCGAAAAATCGTCGTACAGGAAAACCGCGTAGTCCAGGTATGCCGTACGCCCCGTAAGCCGGTATAGCTCCTCCAGTACGTCGGTGAACATCAGCCCATGCGAAAGCCCCCCGACGTAGGGTGTCTTCGAATAGAACGGCCGCGAGGCGTAAAGGGGATAGTGCCCCATCACATCCGCCACCGCGCGCTCGACCGACGCCAGCACCGTCGCATCCCGCGTATACTCATACCAGGCGAGCAAGCCGCGCAGGGCGGTCGTCTTGGCCCAAAGCTCGCCATTCTCTCCGGTAAAATTGTAGCGCAGGTCGCGGTCATATACCCCGATATAACCGTCGCGATCCTGGGTAGAAAGAATACGCGCCACGTACTCCCGCGACCGCCCGATCCAGACCGTATCCCCCGAGAGGACGGCCGACCGTATGAACCCGTCCCGCCAGTTGCCCTGCGTCTCACTGTTCCACCAGAGGTATTGCACCTCGGCGGCCGGGTCTCCTCCGGCCAATGCGCCGACGTCCTTGTGGCGCACGTCCTTTGTCAAACGCTCGCTGCCAAAAATATCGTCCTGCAGGATCAGCGAAGGCACGAGGCTGTCCAGGTGACCCGTAAAGCCATTCAGGTTGTCCTTGATCTGCGTGAGCAGCCAGCCGCGGGGCTGGACCGCGCCGAACGGCAATGGCGCCAGTGCAGCCGCCTGCCGCGACACGAAAGTAAAAGCCGAATCCTGAGCGACGGCGCGAACGGCGCAAAGCACACAAAGCACGCAAAGCGTAAGAACAATTATTTTTCTCTGAACCATGTTTCCAACATCGTTTTCATCGCCACATTTATCTCCCATTGATTCCCGATCGGCTGCCGGGTAAAAGGCAACGCCGGCATGTACGGCGCCGGGCCGAACTCGGGGCAGATCGTAGTCGCCGTGCAACCCGATGACCGCCGGTGCAACAGGATCGCGCCCCACCAACCCAGGAAGCGTTCCAGGTGGGCCCCCCATTCCGGGCTTCGGGGATCGCTCACCTGTGGCCCCTTGGCGTGTCCGACCCTGGCGTGTATGTGCGCTACCCGGGGCATGACCCGTTCCAGGATAGACGCTTGATCCTCCAGCAGGCTTTCCGACACCACGCACCAGTGGGAAAGATCGGCGGCGAGCTCAAGGTCGGGAAAAACCTCGAGATAAGGCAACAGGGAGGCGGCATGAAAGGTGAACCGCCCCCTGTGCGTTTCGTGCAGGATAGGGATGCCCGTCTCTGCGCTGATATGTATACATGCCTCGATTGCCTTACAGTTGTCGTCGAAGGAAAAGTGGTCCTTCCCCGTGTGGGAGTTGATGAATGCGGGCTGGAGCGAGGCCAGCTCGTAGAGCCGCGCCTGCATCCGCCGGATGTATTCCGCGGGTGTTTCCCGCAAAGGTGGGAGCACCTGTTGCGCTATGAATACGAATGGTGAGCCCTCCTCCCTGAGGAGGTCCAGCTCGAACCCCAGGTCCCTGCGGAAACCGGCGTCCTCCGGGACGTTGATTTCGATCCCGTCGTACCCCGCTTCGCGGACCCTGTCGATAAACGCGGAGGCGTCCATGCCTTCCAAGCCCCAGTAGGGACAGACCAGTTGAACCTGCACGATCGATTATTTGTCAAATAACAACGGGTTCCGGGGCGTCCGGATAACCTCCCCCACCCGGGCGCCCGGACACCAGCTGTTCCAGTCATTCACCTGGTGGTCGTTCTCGGGCGTCTTCAAGGTCATGTCCTTGTCCATATAGATCATGGTCATGACCTTGCGCATCTCATCGGTTTTGTTGGCGCCCGCGCGGTGATAGAGCCAGCCGATATGAAAACTCACCTCGCCCAGCTCGAAGGGCTCGATCACGTGACGATAACCGCCCGATCGCAACGCCTGTTCCAGCTTGTCCTGGCTTTCATCCGAAATTTCGAGGTCCCTGCCGGTATTTAACGCAAAGCTTCCCGCGCTGAACTCCAACGGCCCCATGGGCAACGGCGTTTCCTGGAGCGGTATCCATATCGTTACCGTCCGGTCCGTCGACAAGGGCCAATAGTATTGGTCGGCGTGCCAGGGCGTCTGTCCGCCTCCGGCCTCCTTGTACAACGCCTGGTCGTGGTAGAGCCGCACCCCGTTCACCTCCAGGAGGTCAGACGCCAGCTTTGCGAGCCGTTCGCTGAATACGATCTCCCGGACTGGCCCCGATTGCAGCCAGATGTTCATGATCTGTAAAAAGGCTTTCCCATACGTATCCCGTTCTTCCAGCGGCAGGTGTTGCGTATTCAGGCGGTGCACTTCCCGGGTGATCGTGTCATCCATATACCCTATCACGTCCGGAGACAACACGTGCTTCAGCTTGATAAATCCGTTTTTCCTGAAAAAGGCCACTTGTTCCCCGGTGAGCGCATAAGGCTCATCCAACTCTTTCAGGATGTCGGTCGCTGTCATCATAATCCAACATTTATTAGTGAACAAAAAATATTCCCATCGCATAGGGTTGCAGTAAAACAGTGTCCCCCTGCAGTACCGCGCTCCCGAAGATGCGCCGGGCTCCCGCCAGGGGCGAATCGAGCCGCGCTGCCTGATTTTCCGCCGATAGATTCACCACCAGCAGCATCCGCTGAGGCACCGGTGACGTCGTGTACCGCATCCATGAGAACACCTGGGGATTCGAATTCGCCGCCTTTACATACGCGCCCTTGTAAAGTGCCGGATTGGCCTTCCGTATCACCAGCAGGTCCCGGTACCAGCCCCAGAGGGATGCCGGGCTGCCCATTTCTTCTTCCAGCGAAATGCCGTCAAAGGGTTTCACGTTGGTGCTGTCCCACCAGGGACCCGTCCCTTTGTACCAGAGGGCCATGCCCCGGCCCGTATCGGCCGCATACCATTCGTAGGCTTCCCGCCTGGGTATGTCGTTGGCGTCCGTGTTGCCGAATTTGTTGAACCCGCCCGATCCTTTCATCCCGAGCTCCTGTCCGTAGTAGATCGACGGGACGCCACCCAGCATGAGGTTGAACACCGCGCCCACCCTTTCCTTCCGGGGATCTCCTCCCACCCTGGACGCAAACCGGTCTATGTCGTGGTTTTCGAGAAAGACCACCTGTTGTTTGCCATCGGGGAGCATACCCAGGGTGGTGTCGGCCGCCGCGGTGAGCTGCTTCTTGTCAAAAGAGGCGATCGCCAGCGCCAGGCGAAAAGCAAACACCCTGTCGAGCGTCGCCACCGTAAAATAGTCGAAACCAAAAGAGCTCCAGTCGGCCTGCTCCGCCACAAAGGTGAGCTGGTCGTTAACTTGCCGGAGATGCGCCAGCAGGGGCGCCCAGAAGTGCGTGAACAACCCCGTCAGCCGGGGGTTCCCATCCAGGTCGTCCATGGTATGGTCGAGCCGGAAGCCATCGACCCCGTCGTCGAAACGACCGTCCCCGTTGGGGTCCGCAAAAAAACCGAAAAGCCGTTCATTATAGGCCAGGACCGCCGTGTCGCGCAGGTTCACCGTGGCCACCCTGCGCGTGGCACCGTCGTAACCCTTCAATTCCGTGATACCCCAAATGATCGGGCCGGGGAGCACGTGCGCCGACCCCCACCAGGGATGGCGGTCCGTTATGTATTGGGTTTCCATGTCGAGGTATATCTTCATACCCCGGCGGTGTATCTCTTCCACCAGGTCGAGGTAATCCCGCATGGTCCCGTATCCCGGGTCGATGGCTTCCCAGCTGTCCGCAAAATAATTGTGGTAAAACGCCGAAGCGTAGAGGGGCGTCAGCAGGATCGACGTGACCCCGAACCGCTGGAGATAACCCAGCTGCGCCTTTAGCCCCTGGAGATCCCCATGCCCGTCCCCGTTGGCATCATAAAAGCTCCGTTCAAAAACATGATAGATCACTTCCTGCGCCCGTGCGCCTCCCCAAAGAAAGCAGATCATGGCCATCGTGCAAATCGTTCGTCTCACCATACAAACCTAGATACTGCGGCGCAGACTTTCCCCCACTATATAGCCATAAACCAGCACTATATTGACAAAAAAACGTAGCTTTATCCCTGCAAAGGATACATACAGTATGATGCGGGCATCGTTCGAGGACATCGACAGCAAGCGGGGAAGCAACTCCTACATGGCTTACCGGTATGGCGTGCCCGCCTTTCCCTTTCAGTGGCACTACCACCCCGAATACGAGCTCACCCTCATCCTGGAAGGGTCGGGCAAACGTATGATCGGGGACAGCTATGAGAACTTTTTCCCCGGCGACCTGGTCCTGCTAGGACCCCACCTCCCGCACACCTGGGTCAGCGACACGGCGTCCGCCGCCGTGGTCGTGCAGTTCTCCGAGGCTTTTGTCGCCCCCCTGGTCCAATACCCCGAATGCGAGCGCATCCGCAAGATGCTGGCCCGCTCCGGACAAGGCCTCCGGTTTCCCGCCAAACCCGCGCTGCTGGACGCGGTACAACGGCTTCCGGCCCGCAAAAATGCGGGCCGCATCACCGGCCTGCTGGAGGTCCTGCAGGTCATGGCCGTCAGCGCCGCCCAGCCGCTGGCCTCACCCTATTTCCAGCCCGTCCGCGGCCGCAAAGCCGAGGGAAGGATCAATAAGGTCTGCCAGCACATACAGAAGCACTCCGCCGAAGACCTCCCATTGCAGGAGATCGCCGCGCTGGTCAACCTGTCTGAAAGCGCCTTTTGTAAATTCTTTAAACGGACGACGGGGAAAACCTTTTCGGACTACCTGGTCGACATCCGCGTGGGTCACGCTTGTCACCTGCTCGCGGAATCCGACGATCCCATTTCGGAAATAGCTTACCGGTCGGGATTCGACAGCCTTACCTATTTTAACCGGGTTTTCCTCCGCAAAAAGGGCCTACGCCCGAGGGAGTTCAGGAAAGGGCTTAGTGATAGTAACCATAGTGATGGTGGTAAGGTTCCCGTACGACCAGGCAGGAGCTGAAGGCGGCGGCCAGGATTATGGCCGCGATGGCGAGTTTAACGTGCTTCATAAAATAGATATTTATCTATTAGAGCCCGCGGTTCCCTTGTCGTTTAGCGACATTCCTTGTTTTAACAAAATTTGCGTAATTTACTAATGTGAAAAAAGCCGGCGCGATACTGCTCCTCTGCACCATGCTCCTGTCACAGTACGGGCGCCTGGTGGCGTATGTCCGGTGCGCGATCAGCGGCCTCGTGGACCCCAATGCGCCCTGCGATTGCGAACAACAGGCGCCGCAGGCGCTCAAGGGAGACGACGCCCGTGAGATGACCCCGCCCAGGGGAATGGATATCGTTTTCGAAGAATATTATCTTCCCGCGTCGCCCTGGCAGATCGACGGCCGGCCGGCCACCTCGCCGCGCCGCTTTGCGCATGGCTGCCGGCCCTATACCTCCGCCTTTATAGCGGACATCTTCCGCCCGCCAGCGGCATAACCTCCATACAGCGCCCATCATCAGCGGCCCCGGCAACGGGGCCTGTAATGGTTTTACTCTTTAACAAAATAATATGAACCGTATATATGTTTTCAGCGGCCTATTGCTGCTGCTGGTCTCTTGCGCCCCTACCCGATCCATGCAGACAACCGCCATGCAGGCAACAACCACCGACAAAGGCCAGCCGATCCTGCTCGGCCAGCATCCCCGCACCGACCTCGGTCAACAACCCTTCGCCCGCTGGTTCGACTCGGGCTACGCCGCGTATACCCCGGACACCGCGACCATCGCGCAGCTGACCCCCGAGCTAAAAAACCGCACCTTTGAGATATTCATGGGCACCTGGTGCGGCGACAGCCGCCGGGAAGTGCCCCGGATGTTCAAGATTCTGGACGCCTGCGGCGTTCCCGCGGACCACATAAAGCTCGTCATGGTCGACTACCGCGACAAGATGTACAAACGAAGCCCCGGCCATGAAGAAGCGGGCCTGGACATCATCCACGTCCCCGACCTGCTGGTCCTCGACCAGGGCAGGGAACAGGGCCGTATCGTGGAATCGCCGGTCGTAAGCCTGGAAAAAGACCTGGTGGCCATCGCAAAAGGCGAATCCTATGAGCCCCAATACAAGGGCGCCTATTGGCTCAGCACGATCACCCGCCAGTCTCCCATGGAATGGCCCGGGATCGTCGACAGCCTTCGCGCCAAGACCAAAGCGGAATCCGAGCTGTATATCCTCAGCTATATCCTGTTGCTACAGGGAGACACCGGCCGGGCCTTGCTGGTCGCCCGGTTGAACACCCTGGCCTATCCCAACAGTGCCCTGGCCTACTCCTTCATGGGTAAAATCTGCGACGGGTGCGCGGACCCCGTAGGCGCCCGCCGGGCCTACCGCCGCGCCCTGGAGCTGGACCCCAAGGCGAAAAATGCCCGGGACTGGCTGGACGCCCATCCTTAGCTCATCCTTGAGCGATTTTTACGCGTCATTCGTCGAAGAGGCTGGCGGCAGAACGCCAGCCTCTTCATATTTGTCTATGCCGTGGCATCATCCCAAAACGACACAAACCTTGCTTCTTGCCGGCGCCATCCTTTGCTTCCTCATGGCGCTGGCGGTCCTGTTGGGGATTCTATAGGGCGCCAAAAAGGGATGCCAGGCTCATCCCGCCCACAGCGGCTACCACCAGCCAACCCGCGGCCAGCATCCAGCGCGGGTGACGGTATCCCCCCATCAGGCGCGGGCGCGTAGCCGCCACCAGGAGCACCGCCAGCCCGAACGGCAGGATCAACCCGTTTACCCAACCCGCCAGCAAAAGCAATTGCCTGGGTCTGCCAACCGCGACAAAAACGGCGGTAGCCAGCACGATGAACAGCGATATCCATAACCGCTCGTATCGCGCCAGGGCTGGGTGGAACGTCTTGAAGAACGAAACGGCTGTGTATGAAGCGCCCATCACCGAGGACAGCGCGGCGCTCCACAGCACGACGCCGAATATCCGTAGCCCCAGCGTCCCTGCGCCAAAGGCGAAGACGCTGGCGGCGGGGTTGTCCTTGTCCGGCACGACGCCCTTGAGCACGGCGCCCACGACTGCCAGGAAAAGGACGTAGCGCATCACGGTGGAGATCACGATGCCGCTGACAGCGCTCCGGTTGACCCGGTCCTGGTTGTCCCGGCCGGTGATGCCGGCGTCCAGCAGCCGGTGTGCCCCCGAAAACGTAATATAGCCGCCCACGGTGCCCCCAACGATGGTGACCACCGCGGTCGCGGAAACGGTGGCGGGTGCCACCGTGTGATATAAGGCCGCGGCCAGCGGCGGGTGGACGATGTACGCAACGAAGAGCGTGAGCCCAATCTTGAGCACGCCCAGCACCGGCGTCAGCCGGTCCAGCATGGAACCGATTTCCTGCATCCAAAACAACGCCAGCGCCAGCACGGCGGTCAACACGGCCCCCGCGCGGAACGACAGCCCGAAAAGCACGTTCATACCCAACCCGCACCCCGCCACATTTCCAATATTGAAGGCAAACCCGCCCATGACCACCAGCACGCACAACACGTACCCAAGACCGGGCGTCAGCGCGTTGGCCAGGTCCTGCGCGCGCATCCCGCTCACCGTCAGGATACGCCAGGTGTTGAGCTGCGCGCCTATGTCCAGGAGCACCGACAACAGGATGACAAACCCGAAGCTCGTCAGCAGCTGTGTCGTAAATACCGTCGTCTGGGTCAGGAACCCGGGCCCTATCGACGAATTGGCCATCAGGAACGCCGCCCCGGCAACGGCGCCAAAGCTAAACCGGGGCCCGGATGTCGATCTTTTCATGCAAGAGTGTGTCTTTTAGTTGCCGGGCCAGCGCCACCGCTGTGGCGCCGTCTCCATGAAGGCAAACCGTTTCTGCCACGAGGGGCACCTCGACGCCCGAGACGCTGGCGACGGTTCCGCGGCGGATTATGTGCAAAACCTGGTCCACCGACCGGCCGACGTCCGTGATCAGCGCCCCGGGCTGTCGCCGCGGCGTGAGGCTGCCGTCGTCCTGATAGGTCCTGTCTGCAAACACTTCGCTAGCCGTTCGTAAACCCACCCGTTGTGCGGCGGAGATCAACAGGCTCCCGCTAAGGCCGTACAACACCAGCGCCGGGTCGGCCGCCCGCACCGCGCCCGCCACAACCGCGGCCAATGAGCCGTCCCGCGCCGCCATATTATACAGTGCGCCGTGCGGCTTGACGTGCCGTACCACCGCGCCGGCGCGGGCGCACACGGCTTGTAACAGCTGGATCTGATCCAGTATCCAATCGTAGAGCAACTCCTCGGGAACCGCCATCTCCGTTCGCCCGAAGTCCTCCAGGTCGAAATAGCTGGGGTGCGCCCCGATCGCTACCCCGTGCCGGAGGGCCAGCCGCGCCGTCTCCTCCATCAGCGCCTCGTCCCCCGCATGATAGCCGCAGGCGATGTTGGCGCTGCTGATACACGGCATCAGCGCGGAGTCGTCGCCCACGCCTTCCCCCATGTCACAGTTCAGATCGATGTATGCCATACTCCTGTAGGTATTTGTTCAGTCTCAGCGCGCACGCGCCTTGTAATTGCTGAAGGGATTGATCGCGGCTCACCAGGAGGTCTTCCGCCTGGGCCACGCTTATGATCTCGAAGCCCACCTGTTCGTTAAAGCGGTACTGCGCCAGCCGCGGGACGTCCACGCCCGCCACGTGCGCCAGGCGGGGATAACCGCCGGTCGACTGGTGGTCGGCCATCAGCACGATGAGATCCCCCGAGGGCAGGAGCTGTATGGTGCCCCGCGTCACGCCGGTGGAAATCATCTGCCGGTTGGAAACGGCCTTGAGCGATGGCCCCTTCAGGCGGTAACCCATCCGGTCGCTTTGGGCGCTGATGGTAAACGGCAGACAAGTCAGCAGCTGGCGCGATGGCTCGTTGAGCCAGTCCCACTCGTGGCCCTCCACCAGGCGGATGCGGTCACCGCCGTCATAGAGCGCCTGCACGTCCGCCTGCCAGGGCAAAACGACCATATCCCGGTTGCCGGTGATGGAGGGCGAAATACCCGCGGTGTAAAAGGGGATCTCATCCTGCTTTTCCAGGATGCGCCCGTTGTACCCACCCACCCGGGCGCGGAGATTGGTGCTATAGCTGTTCAGCCAGCGGGGCGCCCGGAAACCATCGCGGACAGCCAGGTAGCAGTGCGCGCCCCGGGTGGGGCGTTTGAATTCCAGGACGCTGTTCCTGCCGATCACCACCGGCGTGTGGAGGGGTATGGGCGTCCGGTTGATCGTCGCCCCGAAATCCGCTCCTGCCAGCGCGATCAGCGCTTCTTCCTGGAACAGGAAAGATCCCGCGGGAAAATGCAGCTCCAGGACGGCCTCGGCCGGCTCGTTCCCCACGAGCATGTTCGCGACCCGGCAGGCCACCTCGTCCATGACGCCCCCGGGGTTGATCCCCAGGTGTTGATACCCCCGTCGCCCGAGGTCCTGCAGGCTGTCGGCGATGCCCTGCTTAATGACTTGTATACCCATGGTAAGCTTCCAGCGTTATGGGTACGAACCGCACCCGGTCCCCGGCCCGGAGCAAAACCGGGTCCGCGGCGGCGGGATCGAAAAGAGCGACCGGCGTGCGGCCGATGATGTTCCACCCCCCGGGTGAAGACACGGGGTAAATACCGGTTTGTATACCCGCGATGCCCACGCTTCCGGCGGGTATATGCATGACCGGCTCCCGTTTCCTGGGTGAAGTGATACGCTCGTCCACCATACCCATATAGGCAAATCCCGGGAGGAACCCGATCATATACACCTTGTATTCCAGCCGGGAGTGCAGGCTGACCAGCGTATCCGTCGAGACCGCGCGGTCCCTGCAAATCAGCGCCTGGTCGGGGCCGAACGACGGATCATAGCACACCGGTATCTCTATGGAGCGCGAAGACGGCGCGGGTATGTCGCGCAGGTCCTCCAGCAACAACCGGATTTCCCCATGGACCCAGTCATAGGCGGAAGGAGCGCCCGTCGATTTGCGCACCTGCACGGGGTCGTACACCAGCGTCAGCGTCTGGTATGCCGGGATCAGGTCCGTCACCCCCGGGATATTCGCTTCCCTCACCAGCTCCGCGATACCCTGGATCACCTCGTTGGTCTGTTCGTCGGCAGATTCACCCCATTGTACGGCCAGCGCCCTTTCCCCGACGGGGTAGATGGTGTAGCTCATTCTTAAATATATCCAATAATTGCTAGATTGCAATACCATGGAAGTGCACTACCATCCCCACATGCCAAAGGGTGAGAAGAAACCGTTCAGCGAATACCTCCTGGAATTCGTGATGATCTTTCTGGCGGTCACGCTCGGTTTTGTGGCCGAGAGCATACGGGAGTCCATCACCGACCACCATAAGGAAAGGGAGTACATGGCGTCTCTCGTCGCCGACCTCGTCGCCGACACCGCCAAGCTGTCGCTGTATGAAGACACGCTCAGCGCGGCCTACCTGGGCCTGGACACCCTGGTGACCGAGTGCTATCTCCCCAGGGCAAAAATGGAAACGGCCCGGATGTACTTCGCGTATCACCGCTATTGCCGCAACTGGTATGACCTCAAGCTCTACGACAAAACGCTGGTGCAACTCAAAAGCTCCGGCAATCTCCGGCTCGTGCCCGCTGACGTGGCCGATTCCCTGGCGGGTCTGGACGACCAGATCCAGTTCTTCAACGACCGCATGGCCTTCTTCCTGGAAGCACAGACCAAGGCGGTCGACGAAGGGCTCGCCTTTTTCGATTACGGGGAATACCGGAAAGCCAATACCATGCCGGATGGACAAATGGACCTGCACGACCTGGGCTTCCGGCGCATCAGCTATAACCCGCCCCTGCTGTCCTACGACCCGCTGGCCCTGAAGCGCTTCGCGGGCAGGATCGGCATCTTCCGCAACCTCGCGGGCATGCGGCTCGAGGGGATGGCCCAGTGCCGCGTCCTCCTCCGTCGGGACATCGGATTCCTGCGAAAGAAATATGACCTTAGCGAATGAGCACCAGCGTTCCCTTATAGAGCTGCTCGCGCCCGCCCGTAAACGTCACCAACGCCATGTAGATATAGGCGCCCGGTTCTGCGGCCGTCCCGTGGATCGTTCCGTCCCAGCCCAAAGAGGGCTCGTTGGGGAGCGCGTCCGAGGACTCGAAGACCGTAGAGCCGTAACGGCTGAAAATGGTCAGGTGCTTGACACTTTGTACGTCCTTTCCCCCCATGATAAAAAAGACGTCGTTCTTTCCGTCTCCGTTAGGGGTAAAGGCGCCGGGGATGTTCACTTCCCCGCCCGTATAGGTCTTGATGAGGGCGTACGCCGTATCGATGCAATTGTACTGGTTCCGCGCCACTACCTCGTATTGCTGGGTATAGGGGGGCGTCAGCACGGGCTCCAGGCAATCCGAACAGGAGAGGTTCCCCGCCGGCGTCCAGACGACCGCCGAGGGCGCGCCCCCGCTGGTGAGCGCGGTCAGCTGCAACAGCGAGCCGGAAGGAACGGCGGTGTCCGCCGGCACGATGGAGACGCTAAACGGCGTAAACGCAAAAGCGTTTCCGTTGTTGGTATAATCGGTTTCGGGGATGCTGTCCGTGGCGTTGACGGCGGCCCTCAGGCTGTCCGTGGAGGCAAACGAAATAACCTGGGTATATGACGCGCATGCGGACGGCGCAGGCCGGGGCGTCACGAAGGAGGGATACGTCGTACCCCCAAATGCCACCGGGATGCCCGCCCATACGCTGTCGTAGCCGTTGTTCATACAGACCGTAAAGGACACCTTCACGCTGTCCTTGCCATAGCAATCCACTCCGTCCACCCGTATCGTGAAGTCAGGCGGTAGGATGGCCACCGGCACGCTGTCCAGGACCGTACAACCGCCCTGGGTGGTGGCCTGAAGGTGGACCATGCCTTTGTTGAATACCTGTACCGACGGGCTCCGGCATGTCTGACAACTCAGGGTATAACCCGGCCCGGGGAACCACGTCACCGAATAGAATTCCTGGTCGTTGCCCGTCGTTTTTAATAAGTAGGATTGCTTACGCATGACTTCGGTGTCCGCGGGGTTTACGTACAGGGCGAACTGGAAACCCGATTCGCTGGTCGTGTTGTTGGTATAGTCCGACTCCAGGATGGGCGTATTGGGCAGCGCCAGCGGCACCGACTTGCTGCTGTCGTTCACCACCGCATACAGCTGGTTAAGCCCGGTCTGTCCAGCCGGCACGACCACGGTATAAGCCTGGTTGCAGCACTTCCCGAGGAGCGTGTCCTTCACCCGGAACGTCTGCCCCAGCACCTTCGTGGCCACGAGTGTGGGATCGCCGTTGTAAAACGTGATGGGCAATCCCTTGGGAAGGGAAGCATACCCTTCGTCACAGACCACTACCGAAACCTTCAGGCTGTCCTGGTGGTAGCACTCCACCCCGGTCAGGGTCAGCACCGCATCCGGCGTGGGGTCCATGACCGGGATCGAAAAGGCTTCCGTGGTATCCGTACAGGCGCCGTTGGTCGCCACCAACCGCATGGCGAAATTGCCCGGGTTGTTAAAGACATAGGTCAGGTTGGCCGAGGTCGACACGACCGTATCATTGAGCAGCCACTGGTATGAGGTCGCGCCCACCGACTGGTTCGTGAATTGTATACTGTCGAGGTAAATCGGGCTCTTGGAGGCGATCGTCTGCTTGTCGGCATAGTACCGCGCCATGACGCCACAGGAAACGACCACGTCGTCCACGTAGTCCGCGTAGCAGGTGGCGTCGGCATTATACGCCTTCAGCCGTACCGCATATGTGCCCGACATGGCAAAGGTGTAGCTGAAGCTGGCGCTGGTGGACACCACCGCTCCGTTCACCGACCATTCGAAGCTGACGGCGCCCGTGGACGTATTGGTGAAGTTCACCGTCATCCCGGTCGTAGGATACGACTGATCGCGGGTAAAGGACGCCAGGCTGCCCTCGCCGCAAGGCGCGGTGCACTCGTTTTGCAACAGTGAATTCCGGACCGAGGCGATCGTCGCCCGCATACGCGTCGCCTGTCCTTCGGTGAATTCGTTGATACAGGAAGCGTTCCCGTAGCTCATGAAATTGGATATGAGGTCCGGCACGTCGGTGGTAAAACCCGACAGCGTATCGGTGCTGCACGAATTGGCCGGCCGGTTACAGGCGGGCGAGCTGAATATGTCCCTTTGGGGCGGCGTGTCGCACACCATATCCCCGTCGGTGGCGCAGTTGTCGTTCTTACAGTCCATCCCCTGGAAGGTGTGGTAGAGCCCGAGATAGTGCCCCATTTCGTGGGCCAGCAGGATACCGAAACCGGTAACAACGATCCCGTCTAGCTGCCCCCCGCTCTCGGTGGGCATCGTAGCGTAACCGCCTTCGTTCAGCCGGGTCCAGTTCCCACACTGGAACAACGCCATGTCTTCCTTTTTGATCGAGGACACGACCCATATATTGACATAGCGCGTAGGGTCCCAGTCCACCAGGCTTTTCAACCGGTCGTCTTCCATGTCCGCCTCCAGGTTCGTACCAAGGTAGGAAGTCGTACGGGTGATCCCTGTCGTATTTCCACCCAGGGGATCCTTTTGCGCCAGGCAAAACTGGATATTGGTGTTGGCGCCCGGCCCGGAAGCATACGGACCCTTATGCGCAAAGGCGTTGTTGAGGTCCACGACCGCCGCCTGTACTTGTGCGTCGGTCATCGAAGCCGGGCTGGTTCCAACGATGTGGAACACCACGGGGAGCGTATAAACGGTGGGTATCTCGTTACTTTCGAGGTGCGTCGCCTGCAGTATCCTGGCGTTTACCTGCTCCTCCCGGTCGCGGTACGCCGCGTCCAGCAGCGCACTGCGCCTCCTTTGTTCCGTACCGCACGCCTGCGCGAAATAGGAAGCATCCACGGGATGCATATAGGATGGTGCCTTTCCCGGGCTCGAGGCCGCTTGCGCCGGATATGCCGCTTGCGCCGGGTATGGCCACGTTTGCCCCCGGGCCTGGCCAAAAATGAGGAGACAGCAAGGCAGGATTATACGGAGTATATTGGATTTCATTGGGTAACAGGTATCCCAAATATAATCAAAAAATATACCATAACAAGCCCTTTGACCCCGGAAAGTAGCACTATTACAACCGCATCCCCTATTCGCCGCCCACTTCCGGTCCCCCCGCCGCCAGCTCGCTCCCCGCCTTTTTGGACTTGAACAACGGCCACAGGAACTGCACATACCACTCCTCCTCCTGGTAGTGCTTGATGCCAAAACTCTGCGGATACCGCCGGGTGATGATCCCCGTCCCGAAAATGACGTCCCAGATAAAAAACATATTCCCGAAGTTCCCCTTGTAGTGGCCGACCCCGTCCCCGGTGGTATCCGCGTGGTGCGCCTGGTGCGTCGCCGGGGTGGATATCAGCCGCTCGAGCACCCAGGCGACCGGGCGGAGCGCCTTGTAGCGGTAGAACGGCTTGTCCCACGGCAGGCTGGAATGCGCCGATAGGGTGATCAGCGATTTTATCCCGCCGACGAACAAAGCGGGGTACCCCAGACCCAGGTAAACCAGCGCCGCCGTCAGGTAGGTCTGGGAAAAAAAGATCGTGTAGATCACGTTTTGCCGGCTGGCCATGGCCATTCCCATATAGGGCGCCGAGTGGTGCGTCCGGTGAAACCGCCACAGAAAAGGCACCTGGTGGTGCAGGCGGTGGTACCAATATTGCGTCAGGTCGTCGGCGACGGCGATGATCAGGAAGCCCCACCAAAAGGGGACCCAGGCAAAGACGCCTTTCAATCCGGGCAACACAAGGGGCAACAACCACAAAGTCGTCAGCGTGAGCAACGGCCGTATCACCACCTTGGGCGCGACAAAGCACACGATATCCAGGAACCGCTCGTTCCGCGTCCATTTGCGCTCGTAGAGCCCAAAGGCAAATTCGAAAATGCCCAGCACGACCATGATCGCGGGCAGCCCCCAGGTGGCCAGGTTTTTAAAGACCGCTTCGACAAACGCGGGCGCCTGGAAGGATAGCGCATAGTCGTGCGGGTGCAGCCAGGGCCGCTGCCCGGTCAACCTGAAGGTCAGGAACATCAGCGCCAGCGGCGCCAGGTAGAGGACGCCACTGAGGAGGGCGTCCCGGAAAATACGTTTCATATATCAGGTGTTTATAGCAAGTGACGAATCAGCCAAAGCCCTCCGAAAAAAAGCAGGAAGGGGATCACGGCGACAAGGATGCCCACCGCGATCTTCTTGACGAGCAGCACGGAATCATGGATGATCATAGACCGGTGTTTTGTGGAACCGTCTTTTGAAGACGTCTTCCCAGTCGATAAAAGGATAAATATGGTACCGATCGGCGTCGGTCTCGAATTGGGCCTTCAGCTCCGCGAGCTTTTCAGGATATTTGTCCGCGACGTTCACCTGCTCGTTGAAGTCCTCGTCGAGGTTATAGAGCTCCCATACGTCCTTGTCCCAGTCGCGGACGACGGTTGTGTCCGCCCCGCCGGGCCGTGTCAGGTCGAAGATGTCGGGATGGTGGTAGGTCTCCGCCTTCCAGCCGTCCTTGTAGACCGACCGGGCGCCGAAGATGTAATAGTATTGTTCACGGTGTCGTGACGGAACCGTCCTGTCGGTAAAGGAATAGACCAGGGACGTCCCCTGCAGGGTATCCTGGGCGACGCCGCGTATCGTCGACGGGGCCCGTATGCCGAGGAATTCCAGCGTCGTCGGCAGGAGGTCGTTCACGTGCCCGTATTGCGTGCGGATACTGCCCGCGTCCTTGATCCCTTTCGGATAGTAAACGATCAGCGGGTTGCGCGTCCCGCCCTCCGCGTTGGCATCCTGCTTCCAGTACTTGAAGGGTGTATTGCACGCCTGGGCCCAGCCCAGCGGATAATTGGTCTCGTGTCCCGCGGGCGTACCGATCTCGCCGATGCTGTCCAGGTTGCGGCGCACCGCTTCCTCTTCGGACAGGTTGCGCGTAAACAGCCGTCCGTTGATGGTTCCCGCCAGGCTTCCTTCCTTGCTCGCGCCGTTGTCCCCGATGATTACGAAGATGAGCGTATTGTCCAGCAACCCGCTGGCGCGAAGGTAATCGACGAGCCGGCCCACCTGGTGGTCCGCATACGTCAGGTACCCCGCATACACTTCCATAAACCGGGCGTATACCTTTTTCTGGGCCGGAGCCAGGCTGTTCCAGGCCCTGATGTTGGGGTTGCGGGCGGGAAGCGTGGCGTCGGCCGGAATGATACCGAGTTTTTTCTGGCGTTCGAAGACCCTTTCCCGGAAGACGTCCCAGCCTTCGTCGAAATGGCCCTTGTACGCATCGCTCCACTCGTGGGATACCTGGTGCGGCGCGTGGGTCGCGGCCGGCGCATAGTACAGGAAAAACGGCTTGGTAGGCGCCGCCTTGTGCTGCGCCGCAATATAGGCGATGGCCTTGTCCGTTATCTGCTCGTTCAGGTTCCGGCCGTCCGGCGTCACGTGTGTGTTGTCCTCGACGAGATCCGGGTGGTATTGATCGGTTTGAGAGCCCAGGAAACCAAAGAACCGCTCAAAACCCTTGCCGCTGGGCCACCGGTCGAACGGACCGGCGTCGCTGGCGTCCTCGTCCGGGGTGAGCCCGTACTTGCCGACGGCGAAAGTGTTGTAACCGTTGTCCCGGAGGATCTCCGCGATCGTCCCGTCCCGGGAGGGTATCCGGCCGTCGTACCCGGGAAAACCCGCCGACAGGCTGATGTGGGAAAAGCCGCCCTCATGGACGAAGTGATGGTTCCGGCCCGTGAGCAGGGCGGAACGCGTGGGCGCGCAGATACCGCAGGTGTGGAAGTTGGTATACCGCAACCCGCCCGCGGCCAGCGAATCGAACGTGGGTGTGCGGATGACCCCGCCATAGGCGCTGGTAGCGCCGAACCCCACGTCGTCGAGGAGTATCCAGACCACATTGGGCGCGCCCGCTGGCGCCTTGACCGGCTGCTGCCAGTATTCCGTCGATTCGGCCAGGGTCCGGCCGACTTTCTGTGCAAACGCCAATGCGGGCATCAGCATGATTATGGCGAACGTCGCCACCAACTTCCACGTGCGGCTAAAATTGCTTTGTGTCATATTACCATCCTGGGTTTTGGGTCAGTTGAGAATTGAGTTGTATTTCCGTAAGGGGAATAGGGAACAAGGTGTCTTTCAAAGCCGCCCCGCCGCCGTTTGCCACACGCTTGGCCGCGATGGCGTTCAGCGCGTCGTATAGCGCGGTGCCGCCCTGGTGCACCAGGTCGAACCAGCGCTGTCCCTCCTGGATGAATTCGCGGCGTCTTTCCAGAAAGACCGAGTCCCGGAAATCGCCCTGGGACAAACCGACCGGAAGGTCGCCGATACCTGCCCGCTCCCGCACCTGGTTGATGGCGATATAGGCCGGCGCCGAGGGACCGTTGAGCTCGTTGAGCACTTCCGACTCCAATAACAAGACCTCCGCGTACCGGAGTACCGGGTAGTTCACCCCGCTCTTGGACTGGTTGCTCAGGGGCGACAGCGAATAGTCCACGAACTTGTTGAGGTAGGGCGTGTAGGCGTTCTTGTAGACCACCGTCTGACCGGTGGCGGCGTTGTACTGGGTGTTGTAGAACGTGACCGCCCCGCGGGTGTCCGTCCCTGAAAACAATTGGGAAACGCTGCTGTCCGCCGGCACGTCGATCGGCCAGACCGAAGGGTTGAAGGAGCTAAAGCTTTCGCTCAGGAACTGGGTGCTGTTCACCGCCCCGAGGTTGCTTTCGAACTGTACCGAAAAGATATGCTCGATGCCATTCTTGGTCGGTCGTTGGAACACGTCCCGGAAATGAGGGAAAAGCCCATATGCTCCGCTGGAGATGACCGTCTGTAGTTCGGCCTGGGCGTCTGTCCAATCCCTCCGGGCCACATACACCTTGGCCAGCAGCGTGTGGGCCGCCCCGCTGGTTACCCGGCCGATATTCGCCCCGCTGTAGGTCGCGGGTAAGCGGGTTGCGTCCCCGAGATCGCTGATGATCTGCGCATAGACGCCGTCCGCGGAAGTGCGTCCGATCTTGAGCGCGTTCACGTCCACGGTGGTTGGATCGTGGAGCACCAGGGGCACCGCCCCGAACAACCGGACGAGGTTGAAGTACAACAGCGCCCTGATAAACTTCGCCTCCCGTACCAGGCGGGTCTGCAGCGTGGTGTCCGCAAACTGCGCCGCCGGGATCAGCGGAATATTGTCGATGGCGACATTGGCCCGGCTGATGCCAAAGTAGTGTTGCTGCCAGAGCTTATGGAGCCGGTCGTTGGACGAGACATAGGTGACCGTGCCCAGGGCGCGCACGTCCGGGTTGGTGTTGGACGGACTGTAGACCTGGTTGTCGCTGGCGTTTTCCACCAACAGGTTGAGGTTCCGTCCATAGATCGGGAAGTCCCCCGCCGGATCGCTGTTCAGGCTGCTGTAGGCCGCGGTAACGGCGGCTACGGCATCCGCGGATGTCTTGTAGAACTGGCTGCTCACCACGACCGAGCCCGGGCTTTCGGTGAGCTTGTTGCAGGCGAGGGCCAGCAGGCCGGCCGCCACCGCCATCATCATCGCCCAGCGGGTCGCGATACCTGTAAAATATTTTTTTCTCATTGCTCTTTGCTTAAAAAGTGACGTTCAAACCGGCCAGGAAGGTCCTCACCGGCGGATAGATCCCATAATCCACCCCTGCCTTGGTATTGTCCCCGTCGTAAAAGTTCGCCTCCGGATCATACCCGCTGTACTTCGTAACCGTAAAAAGGTTTTGGGCGGATACGTACAATCGCAGGTTTTTGGCGTGCAGACGCGACACCAACCCGGAAGCGAATGTGTATCCCAGGGATAGGTTCTTCAACTTCACGTAGGAACCGTTTTCGATATACCGGTCGGTCACCTGGGGGACCGGAGAATCCGTGGCCCTGGCTACCGTCCCGTTGGGATTGGTGGAGCTCCAGCGGTTCAGCAGGGTCGCCGATACATTTTGGGACAACGTAGGCCGCTCCAGGGTTTGCTGCAACAAATTGAATATTTTGCTGCCGTACGATCCCTGGAAAAGGAACGACAGGTCGAAGCCCTTATACGTAACCGTATTGGAAAAGCCGTAGGTAGCCTTTGGCAGCGCGCTGCCGAGATAGTGCTTGTCCGCGGTCGTTATCTTTCCATCCCCGTTCCAGTCGACGTATTTGGTGTCGCCCTGCTGCTGCGGTACGCCGGCCAGCGTCGGCGTCCCCTTCGACAGGTCGGCTGACGTCAATAAACCGCGCGTCTTGTAGCCCCAGAAGGCGCCCACGGGCAGTCCTACCGCTACGATCACCGGGGATACCTGGCCCGTGGGCGCCAACGGGAAGTAGCTCGCCGTGCCCTGGCCAAGGCTCAGGATCTTGTTCCGGTTGGCCGCAAAGGTGAGGTTGGACGTCCAGGAGAAAGCCCGGCCCCTGATGTTGTCGGTACGCAGGGAGAGCTCCACGCCGGTATTCCTTACGCTACCTACGTTCTCAAGCTCGCTGGCGTAACCGGTATACAAGGGCAACGGCACGTTCAACAACAGGTCGGTGGTTTTTTTGGTATAGACGTCCGCCACCAGGTTCACGCGGCTGTTGAAAAAACCTATATCCACCCCCACGTCATACTGCGTAGTGGTTTCCCATTTCAGGTTGGGGTTGGCCAGCTGCATCGGCGCGGTGCCGGTGACGAGGGTGCTGTTGAAGTAGTAGTTGCTCGCGCCCAGCGCTGGCAGCGAAGAATACGGCGGCACCGCCGAGTTCCCCGTCTGGCCGCCGGTCAGCCGGACCTTCAGGCTGCTCACGGTATTTTTGAGCGGGCTCCAAAAACGCTCGTCTCCCGCATTCCACGATAACCCGAGGGACGGAAAGAATCCCCATTTGTGGTTGGCTCCCAGCACCGAGGCGCCGTCCGCCCTGCCCGAGACCGTGACGTTATAGACGTGCCGGTAGGAATAGTTGACCCGGCCGAGCCAGGAGTTCAATACGGACGTGTGCGCCCCGGAGGTCCCCAGTACGGGGGTTCCCGCGTAACCCAGGTTGTTATACCCCGTGAGGTCGTTGGGGAATTTCTGCGCGTTGGTCACTGCTTCCTCGTCCTTTTCCGACTGGGTCGTATAACCCGCCAGCGCCGTCAGGAAATGCGCGTCGTTGAATGAGTGGTCGTAGGTGAGGGTGTTCTCGTTCACCCAGGTGGTAGATGTCACCGAGCCGATCGATGCGGTCCCACCGGACGCATAGCCGGACGAGGTATAGCTGGGCGCATAATAATTCTGCTTGGTGTACAGCAGGTCCGCGCCGACCGTTTCCTTCAGCGTCAGATCCTTGAGCAGCTTGTACTCGGCGGAAAAGTTTCCCAGGGTACGGACGATATTGCTTTGGTTGGTGGTGGCTTTGATGTCCTGCAACGGATTGGTGGGCGTAGTCAGATAGGGGCTACTGGTGTAATAGGACCCGTCGGGATTATATATAGGCACGATGGGCGAGGTCGTCAGCAACGTCGAATAGGCATTGCTGAAATTGATGCTGCCATACGCGCTACCCTGCGCCTCGTTTTCCCGGGACGAGCTCCCGAAGGCGTTGACGGTTATCTTCAACCGGTCGGACACGTTGCGCTCGTAGTTGATCCTGCCGGCATAACGCCTGAACCCGGAATTTACGAGCACCCCGTCCTGGCCGAAATAGTTACCGGAGATCAGGTAGCGTGACTTTTCGTCCCCGCCCGACACCGACACCTCGTGGTTTTGTTCGAGGGCTTTCCGGAGCGCGGCGCTTTGCCAGTCGAAACCCCGGCCGGCGTCGGCTATCTGCGCGTCCGTGTAGGTTTTGGCTACGCCGTCGCTCACGTTTACGTCGTTGATCAGTGCCGCCCATTGGGACGCATCCATCAACGACAATTTTTTCGATACCGACTGGTACCCCACGTAGGTGCTATAGTTGACCTCGTTGGTCCCCTTTTTGCCGCGACGCGTCGTGATGATGACCACGCCGTTGGCGCCGCGCGACCCATAGATCGCCGTCGCCGAGGCATCCTTGAGCACCTCGATCGTTTCGATGTCGCTCGGGTTGATGGTGGACAGTGCGTTCACGGCCGCCCCGCTTGTCGCCCCCGAATTCACATAGTCGTTGTTGTTATAGACGATAAAGCCATCGATCACGTACAACGGCGCGTTCCCGAAAGTGATCGAGTTCCCGCCGCGCACACGGATGGTAGCTGTACTTCCGGGCTGCGCCGAGCTCTGCGTCACCGAAACCCCCGAAACGCCCCCCTGGAGCAGGTTGTCAAAAGAAGCCGAGGGCTGCGTAAGCAGGTTTTTGGAAACCGTCGCCACCGAACCGGTCAGGTCGCTCTTGCGTTGTGTGCCGTAGCCCACGATCAGCAGATCGCCCAACGCCTTGTTGGCTTCTTCCAGCTGGACGTCCACGTGACCATAGCTGTTGATCTGGATTTCCTTGCGTTTGTACCCGGTAAACGTGACCTCGTAGGTCACCGGGACCCGCTGTCCCGTCAGGAAGGTAAATTCTCCGTTGTTGTCCGCCACCACCTGGTGTGTCGTCCCCAGGATGTGCACGACCGCACCGGGCAACGGATCCTTTGTCCGTTCGTCGATCACCCGGCCGACGAGTACGACGTTGTTGTTTTGCGCGGTGGCCGCCTTCTGCGCCGTAGCCGCGTATGGTGCCGTGGCCGCGCTCCAAAATAGCGCCGCCCCCAGCACTTTTACCAGGTGTTTTTGATACCTTTGAAAATGCATGTGAATGATTGTTTATCATTTGCGTATCAGGACAAACATCAGTAAGTGATTGGCGTTACTGGGCTGATGGATGTCCCTTCCCGGTAGGATTCGCTCTTACCGGGCTTTTTTTTACCACGCGCGGCGTCGCCGCCTTACGCGCAACCGCTCTGCGCGGTCTTTTGTTTGGGGGGGGAACGTTGTCGGCGTCAGCGACAACAACAGCGAAGGGAATGAAATCTCATAACAGTAATTTATCGATACACAAAGTAAATCAAAACTTATTAGTCTACCAAATTAGTAGAATATAAATATCAAAAAAACCCGGCGGGAAGCCGGGTCTATGTCAAGAACGATCGTTCGCGACTCGTTGAGCGACGTCCGCCGCGCGGCCTACTCATGCAGGACCAGCACCGCCTTGATCGCGCGGCTCATCACACGGTTCACCGTGGAGCGCGTGAAGATGCGGTAAATGATGTTCTGGTGGTGGCGCACGACGCACAGGATGTCAGTTTCGCTGCTTTCCACGAAGTTCAATATGCCGGTCAACGGATCGGTATCCGTCAGGTAGTTGAATTGCAGCTCGGCGCCGGTGACGACTTTCCTGATCTCGGCTTCGCCAGCGGACAAGACGGCCGGGTCGGACTTCTCCACGACATTCAGCACCTGCAGTTTCTGCGTGCCAAACGCCTTTATCAGCTCGTTGAGGGCCTCTACATCATCCGGGGACAATTTGGAGTCGTAGTCCGACGCCAGGGTGATTACGGGGTTGGTGGAGAAGGCGCTTTCCTGGGGGACGATCAAAACGGGTGTCGTGGTTTTGATCACCACCGAGGAGGTGGTGCTGCCAAACAAACCGGAGATACCCGTAGAACCGGCAGCGCCCATGACGATGATGGCTACCGGGTGCTCGGCGGCGTATTTTACGATCGATCCGCTGACCGACCCGACGTCCACCCGTGTGGTCACCTGTATGCCGGCAAAGGCGTCCCTTTCGGTGAACTTAGCCGCCCAGGCTTCCAGGGCCTCGCGTTTGCTGTTCTGGTAATCCTCTATGTATAAAGCGTTGTACGTATTGTTATTCACCCCTTCCAACGAGCCGACGGCGTGCGGGATGCAGACTTCCTGGTGAAGCACTTTGGCCAGTTGCAGGGCGTATTCCACGGCGTTGGCCGCGCCGTTGGAAAAATCGGTGGCGATCAGGATTTGCTTGTTCATGATTCAAGAAGTTAAACAAATAAATGGAAAAGGAAAAACAGACCCAGCGAAAGTATGATCGACACCGGTAACGTAAGCACCCAGGCGAGGGCTATGTTACGGAGCGTCCCGCTGTTCAGGTTGCTTGTACCCCCCGAAGCGACCATGGCCCCGGCGATACCGCTCGACAATACGTGCGTCGTGCTCACCGGCAGACCGGAGGCGGTGGCCAGACCGATCATGCTGGCGGCGGTGATTTCCGCCGTGGCGCCCTGCGCGTAGTTGAGGTGTTCTTTCCCGATTTTCTCACCGATCGTCGTCACGATCCGTTTCCACCCGATCATGGTCCCTATCCCCAGTGAAATGGAGATCGTGGCGATCACCCAGATGGGGGCGTAATCCGTTAGTTTACCCAGGGAGGAAGACGCCTTCTTCAGGGTGGCCTTGTCGGCGTCCGGAATCTGGACCTTGCCGTTGGCAGCCAGTGCGCTGAGGGCTTTGGCCGCCGCCTGTATTTTCTTCCGGTATTCGTACACCAGCTTGTGATCGACCGATCCGTGAGGATAGGACTTTGCCGCGCCGTATACCCCCGCGCTGGCATCGGCGATGCTGTTGCTCAGCGAATCCAGGGTGGGTTTGGCGTCCGGGTTGGCGGCAATGGCGCGCTGGATCACCTGCTGGGTCGGCGCCAGGAAGGAAGCTACCTTGTCGGTGGGAACCGAAGGATCGAGGGCGAACTTCGCGGGCAGGAACGCGATCAGTATCAGCATCAGCAACCCAACCCCTTTCTGGCCGTCATTGCTCCCGTGGAAAAAGCTCACGAGCGTACACGTCGTGATCAGCAGGAGCCGGATCAGGATCGGTGGCCGGTCGTTTTCGCCCTGCGGGATGTGGAACAAGGACTTCGCCTTGACCACGTGTCTCAGGAACAACATCAGTCCGACGGCTACGCCAAAACCGAGTGCCGGCGACAAGATCAGCGAAAGACCGATCTCACCGGCCTTGCCCCAGTTCACCCCCGCGCCATGGTAGTAAAAGGTAAAGCCAAGACCGGCGCCGATCATCGCCCCGATCAGGGTGTGGGAGGAGGAGCAGGGAATCCCCAGGTACCAGGTACCCAGGTTCCAGATAATGGACGCCAGCAGCACCGACAGTACCATGGCGGCACCGACCGACACCGGCAGGGCCATCAGGTCGTTCAGGGGGACCAGCTTGAGGATGCCCATCGCGACGGCCACGCCGCCGGTAAATACCCCCATGAAGTTACAGAAGCCCGACCAGGGAACGGCGACCATGGGCTTCAACGCCTTGGTATAGATGACCGTCGCTACGGCGTTGGCCGTATCGTGAAATCCGTTTACAAATTCAAACCCGACTACACACAGGAGGCATAAGAAGAAGATAAGCAAAACGGAGCCTTGTAGATCGACCTCTCCTATAAATGGGAGATTGATCATGCTGAGTAGACATGACATATGTTGGAAAAGGTTTTAGGGAGGGCACTACAAATGACTACATTCTGCGTCCCCCTCCCGCCGGGCCTGTTAATGCGTACAGTGTGCACCGGAAAACGGTAAATATACTTACCTGTTTGCTAAACGTCGCGCCTATTTTAGCACTCCTAAAAATGTTAATCTATGGCACACACAGCACGCAACATCGCCGTTACGCTACCCGCCGGGACCGGTGGAACGCTTTCGGCCTTCGTCGTCGGCAAGGACGGGGCCGTCCTGGAAACCGCTCCTTTTGCGGATGGACGGGCCATCCTCCAAACCGGGAAGGACACGCTAAAGGGCGCGAGGCTTTTTATAGGGCCGCCCTTTCCCAAGGACTTCCCCGCCTCCGCCATCGACGCCTATGCTCTGGCGGATGCAGGCGCCCAGCAGGTATCCGTGAACTTCACGGACAACCACGAGATCGCCATCCGGCGCCTGCCGGGAGATATCATCATCATCCCTCCCTTTCACTTCTGCGACGTGGTGGGCAACGTCACCAACACCGTAACCCTGGACGGCAAGGCCACGACGGGCCCCGTTTGCAAGGCAAAGGTGCACATCTGCACGGTCGACTGGTACTTTCGCTGGCCGATCTGGTTACGCCCCGTAATCCAGGAAAACCTGCTGGACCAGTTAAAGGACCACGTCGTCGCCCTAACCCCTTCGATACCCATACCCCCGCCCGAAAAAATCAACCGCCAGCTGCGGTCCCTGGCCCGCACCACAAACCGTGCATCCGCCGCGTCAAAACCCATACAGGCGGCGACCGGTTTGAAGCCACTGCCCTCGCACGTGCAACAGGACATCCTGTCCGCCACCCCCGACACCATCCATGAAATCGTCTACAACCACGCTGACATCCTGTTCCCTTACTTTTGCTGGTGGCCGGTATTCTGGTCGTGGTTTTACCGCGTCACCGAAAGGACCGTCGCGACCACGGACTGCAACGGTCACTTCGACGGCGGTCTTTTATTCTTCGGCCCGCAACCGGTGGAGAATATCTATGTATGGGTCGAGGCGCTCATCGGCGGCGTCTGGACGACGGTCTACCGGCCGCCCTTCCCTTGCGCCACGCACTGGGACTACAGCTGCAACACCGACATCGATATCAACCTGACCAATCCGTCGCTCCCACCCTGTAACTGCGAAGGTCAGGCCTCGGACGGCACCGTATGGTTCACCGCCATCGGCAACTACGGCATCGCCCTGGACATCCAGCAAAGCGACACCGCCAAGTCGCTGGGGAGAAACACCCTGGGCTGCACGAACCTCTACGACGGCAACCAGCTCTGTCCCTTCGGCGCCACCCTCGACCTCGGCCTGGCCTTTGGCAGCATCCTGCCGCCTGCCGCCTACTATCGCTGGAAATATACCCTGGCTTACGATTCCGGGCTCAACCCGCTGACCGGCCAGACGCCTCAGTATCTAACCCCGTCCATCGCCCGCCCCTATCTCTGGCAGAAGTCCGACGGCACCTGGCAGACCGGCGCGATTAACCTCCAGGCAACCGACGCCGGCGGGACCGTCGCCTACTCCATCCCCAACTTCGACGTAACCAGCTATCCCGGCGTACCGGCCACGGCAGAATGGGTATCCTTCAACTTCGTCAGCGCCTACCTCGACAGCAACAGCATTCCTAACGGCTATGTCGCCCGCTTCGAGCTCGAGCTGCTCAACATGGATTCCGCCGGACTATTCGAGGTCGTTTCCGTTCCCGATCATACTTTCCAGGTCTCGATCAACACCGACGTGTCAGGCGGCTATGGCGGATCAACGGACGCCCCTGCGGCCTACCTCACAGCCGACCCTTCCACGAGCGGTAACGCGCTCGCCCTTTCCGTGCTCGTCCGCGTCGACAACGCCCCCATCACCATCCAGCTCAACCCCGCCACCCTGGCTGGCTCCGGCGTCACGGGTCCCAACCCCTGCGGTTTCCTCCAGTATACCGACACGACCCAGGAGGTCATATTGAGCTTCCAGGCATCCGAACCCTTTGGTTTCGCCACCTTCGGGTTTTCCGTGTCCAAGGGTAACGTTGGGGTTATCCTGGACGCAAACGGTTATGTGTTCCAAAGCCCCTCGCCGTTCATCCTCTCCGCCGGCACCTATACATCCTCCGGCGAAACCGTGGGCGATCTGCTAGGCTCCTGCACCCGCGCGGCCTTTGCCGAAAACCTCACCGTCTACCACCTGGCCACCAACGGTAGCTCCCCGCTGTGGGAAACCTTCGCCCCGCCTTACTACGGCTCCACCGCCGCGGCATTTGCGCTCACCAACACCTGAACCTACACCTTCATCCTATGCCGGGCCCGCGATGAGCGGGCCTTTTTTTTCGCCGCCCTTCCCATTCTCCTTTGCCCGCCAACGCATCTAGTTTATCTTATGGGTCTTAAGCTCCACCATGAAATACTTTTTCCACCTCGCGTCGCTCGCCACCACCAAGCGTCTCGTCGTCGCCACACGTCTCGTCATCGCCGCGTGCCTCCTCACCAGCGCGGCGCCCGTTCTGGCGCAACAAACCGAAAAGCCACCGCTCCACGGCAACCACTGGATGGCCGTCACCGGCAAGCCGCTGGCCGCGGAAGCCGGCGCGCAGATCTTTCAGCAGGGTGGCAACGCCATCGATGCGGCCTGCGCCATGCTCGCGGCCGTTTGCACGATGTGGGACGTACTGAGCTGGGGTGGCGAGACCCAGGCCCTGATCTATAACCCGCACACCGGGAAGGTCGTCTCGATCGCGGCGCTGGGATACGCGCCCACGGGCGCCACACCGGCATTTTTCAAAAGCAAGGGGTATGACTTCCCGCCCGAATACGGCCCGCTGGCCGCCGTTACACCCGGTACCCCGGGCGGTTTGTGTTATATGCTGGCCGAGTACGGCACCATGAGCCTCAAACAGGTCCTCGCCCCCGCCATGGAAATGGCCAAAGGCTACGCCATCGAGGCGGAGACCGCGGGCAGCTTCGAGTCGCAAAAACGCCGCATCAAGCAATGGCCCTACAGCAAAGCGCTTTTCCTGCCGCACCTGGGCCAGTCCAGGGAAGCCCCGGAAGCAGGCGAAGTTTTTGTCCAAAAGGATCTCCTGGCCACCCTCACCAAAATGGTCGAAGCCGAAGACGACGCCCTGCGTCACCACAAAACACGGAAAGAGGCGATCTATGCCGCCTTCGACCGCTTTTACAAAGGCGACATCGCCCAGGAGTTCGTCCGCGGTTGCCAGGAGCAGGGCGGGTTGATCACCATGGAGGACCTCGCCCAATGGAAACCGGTCGAAGAAGAACCCATGCACACCAACTACCGCGGCGTCGAAGTCTATAAGCTCCGGCAGTGGACCCAGGGCCCCTCGATGCTCCAGGCCCTGAACATCCTCGAGAATTTCGACCTCAAAAGCATGGGCTACAACAGCACCCGCTATATCAATACCGTCTACCAGGCTATGAACCTGGCCTTTGCCGACCGCGATTTTTATTATGGCGATCCCACCTTCGCCACCAACCAACCCATGGCCGGCCTCCTCAGCAAGGACTACGCCAAAGCCCGCGCCGCCCTCATCGACAGCGACCACAACAACGCCGCCGTCGCCCCCGGCGATCCTTATCCCTACGAAGGCAAGACCAATCCCTTCACCACCCTATTGGACCAGCGGGCGCACATGAGCTTCGCCACCCCGCGCGGCGGCGCGACGCCTAGTACCGGCGGCGCCATGAACGGCGGCACCGCCTCAGCCACAACACCAGCTGCCCCGGGAAACGCCTCGGCCCTATCTGCCGCGGCACCCGACCTCGCCTTCGACCAAACCCCTGCCGGCGCCCCCTTCGATGAGGCGCTTTACCACGACCGCCTCTGGCGCGGCACCACCAGCATCGAAGCCGCCGACAAGGATGGCTGGGTCATCTCGGTCACCCCCAGCGGAGGTTGGCCTCCGGCCGTTATCGCGGGCCATACCGGCGTCGGCATGAGCCAGCGCATGCAGAGCTTCGTCCTGGACTCCATCATCGACCCCTTCAACGTCGTCGCCCCGCATAAGCGCCCGCGCGTCACCCTGACGCCCACCCTCGCGCTCCGGGACGGCAAACCCTTCCTCTGTTTTAGCGTACAGGGCGGCGACACCCAGGACCAGAACCTGCTCCAGTTCTTCCTCGACATGGTGGAATTCCACATGACCGTCCAGGAGGCGACCGAAGCCCCCAACATCAATACCGACCAACTCTGGCTGTCCCTGGGCGGGGAGCACATCGAAGACCGCCGCCCTCGACCGGGCCACATCCTCCTGGGTAACTCCATCCCTGCCTGGACGCGGCTCGACCTCCGCCGCATGGGTTACGTCCCCACCTATGGCGACCGCACCAGCGGCCCCATCAATGCGATTTTTATCGACGCCAGGCACGGCACCCTCTGGGGCGGCAGCAGCAATAACGGGGAGGACTATGGCATCGGGTGGTGACAACCCAAAAATAACATCGGTGACATCGGCGTGTTCTTTACCTTAGCGCAAACACAACTCAACAGTATGAAACGCACTGCAACCGCACACTGGAATGGCGACCTCAAAAATGGCAAAGGCGACATCAGCACCCAAAGCACCGTCCTGAACCATTCGCAATATTCATTTAACACGCGTTTTGCCGACGGCGTCGGCACCAACCCTGAAGAACTGCTGGGCGCCGCCCACGCCGGTTGCTTTACCATGGCCGTCAGCGCCGTGCTGACCCAGCAGGGCATCACGCCCGGGGACTTGACCACCAAGGCCACCGTCGAGCTTAACCCCGCCGAACAAAGGATCAGCCAGATCACCCTGGAGCTGACTGCGTCGACAATCGACGGCGTCACCGAAGAAAAATTCAAGGAAGCCGCCGAGCTGGCCAAGGCCAATTGCCCGCTGTCCAAGGCGCTTGCCGCCACGCCGATCACGCTAACGGTCGTTTATCAATAGCGCCCGCACCGCGCCGCCGCCCGCTTCAACAACGCGTCTCGGGCGGCGCGCCGCCGCGCCTTTGGATCGTCCAGCCCGCGCAGTATAGTCCAGGGGTGTTCGCAAACGCATATCGCGTATATTGCGACCTATGCCATGGACTTATAACGACAGCTATCCTTCGGTCGACGACCTCCGGGAAAAAGCAAGGAAACGCATCCCCCGCTTCGCCTTCGAATACCTCGATGGCGGTTGTAACGAAGACGTGAACCTGCACCGGAATACGTCCGACATACGGGAAGTGGAGCTAAAGCCCTACTACCTGAATGCCCACGCGGGTTCCGACATGAAGACCGAGTTGTTCGGACACGTCTATGACGCGCCCTTTGGTATTTCCCCGGTGGGTCTGCAGGGTCTGATGTGGCCAAACGCCCCGGAAATCCTCGCCAGGGCGGCGCACCGCCACAACATTCCCTTTATCCTGAGCACCGTCACGACGTCCGGCATCGAACGCATCGGCGAGCTCACCGAGGGCAAAGCGTGGTTCCAGCTATACCACCCCGCCGACAACGCCCTGAGGGACGACATCCTCAACCGGGCGGAGGCCTCGGGTTATCCCGTGCTGGTCATCCTTTCCGACGTCCCCACCTTCGGGTATCGCCCCAGGGACATCCGGAACGGGCTGGCCATGCCGCCGCGCATGACCTTCCGTAACATGCTCCAGATCGCGGGTCACCCCAATTGGGCGCTCCGGACCCTGCTCCATGGACAACCGGCGTTCGAAACCATGAAGCCTTACATGCCCAAAGGCCTCAACATGAAACACCTGGGTTTGTGGATGAACCGGACCTTCTCCGGCCGTCTCAACCCTGAAAAAATAAAACCCATCCGCGATCGCTGGAAGGGCAAGCTGGTCGTAAAAGGTATCGCCAGCGTGGAAGACACCGAGACCGCCATCCGGCTTGGCCTCGACGGGATCATCGTCTCCAACCACGGCGGTCGCCAGCTGGACGCCGGCGAGTCCTCGATCCACGCCCTCGGCCCCATCGCCGAACGATATGGCGACAAGATAAAAATTATGATGGACAGCGGCCTCCGCTCCGGCCCCGACATCGCCCGCACACTGGCCAGCGGCGCCGCCTTTACCTTTCTCGGCCGCTCGTTCATGTACGGCGTTGCCGCCCTCGGCGCCGAAGGTGGCAACCACACCATCGCCATTCTCAAAACCCAACTCCAACAAGTCATGGAACAGATCTGCTGCGCCCGCACCGCGGACTTCCCGCAGCACCTCATCCGTTAGGCGCCGACGGCCCGGCGAACGCCGATGCCCCGTTGGACGCCGGCGGCCCCGTTGCCGATGCCTTAAAGTATTCGATATACCGCGACAGCTCGGCGTTAAGCCCCCAAAACGCGTGGTACATCCCCAGGTCGAACTTCCGGTAACCTCCCTGCCGGAAAACCAGGATCAGGTAACTGATGTCCCGCTGCTCCCTGGTATTGACATGGACCGTCCCCGTGAGGATGGCCGTCTCGGCGACGTCGCTCCACCAATAGGTCGACCCTTCGATCGTAATACCCTTGTCGTCGATGTGCAGCCGGTGCCCCCGCCGGTTGTCGGCGATGAGGCTGGTCACGATCATGAGCACGCCGATGATGATCATCCAGTATACGACTTGCCCCAACGTAAAAAGGCTCACCAGGATGATCCCTACCACCAATGGCACGATATAGCTGCGCGCGTAGCTGGTGAAAAGACCCGGCTTGAATTCCTTGAAGGGCGTCCCCGCGCGCACGCGCGCCAGGCTTCGCAATGCAAAAGTGGACGCCACGTCCACGCGGGAAGTACCATAGTACCGCTCCTTCAGCTCGGAAAGCAACATATCCCGGGCTTCCACCAGCGAAGGGGAAATCACTCCCTACCCCTCCCGCGTCCCTCCGGCGGATTCCGCGGATCGGTCTTCGCCTTCAGCTGATACTCGTGCGGCGGCGCCACGCCCATCAGGTACTTGACGAAGTAATCCCACCGGCGGCGCATCATGTAAGGTGAATATTGCCCGTAGCCATGCGGACTATTCGGAAAGACCACGAGGTCATAATCCTTGCCCGCCTTCTCGAGGGCCTCGACGACCAGCAGGGTATTCTGGGGCGGAACGTTATTGTCCATCAATCCATGCGCAAGCATAAGGTGACCCTTCAGGTTCGCCGCGTAGTTCTCGTTGGCTTGGGCGTTGTAATCCGAATTACCCAAGAGGCCGTCATAACGCTCGCCCCAGTCGTCCTCGTAGTTGCGGTTGTCGTGGTTACCCGATTCCGAAATACCCACCTTGAAGAAGTCGGGATAACGGAACATGGCCGTAGCCGTGGCAAAACCGCCGCCGGAGTGTCCCCATATACCGACGCGGGCCGTATCGATGTATCCAAAACGGGCGGACAGCTGTCGGATACCCGCGATTTGATCGGGGATGGTGTTCTCGGCCATGTTGCCATAGCTCATGTCATGGAAGCTCTTGGAGCGGAGCGGGTTACTCGTGCCTTCCAGGACGACCACCACAAAGCCCAATTCCGCCAGCGCCTGGTTGTCGCCGCGGGAGGCGGCAAACGACCAGCTGCCGACGCTACCGCCCTGGGGACCCGGGTAGATATAGTCGATGACGGGGTATTTCTTGTTGGGGTCGAGGTGCGTGGGCGTGAACAGCAGCCCGTAGAGGTCGGTGGTCCCGTCGTGGGCTTTGACGCTAAACGGCGTCACGGGTTTCCAGCCCGTCGCGACGAGCCGGGAAATATCAGCTTTGCCCACGGTGACGAGCAGCTTGCCATCGAGCGAACGCAACACCGTCGTACCCGGAACGTCCGGTTTGGAGTAGGTATCCAGGAAGGTCTCCCCGTCGGGCGAGAGGGTGACGATGTGGTTCCCCGGCTCCGGCGTCAGGAGCGTGAGGTTCTTGCCATCGAAATCGATCCGGTAGAACTGGCTGAAATAAGGGTTCTCGGGTTGACGGCCATCGACGATAAAATAGAGTTTCCGGTTTTTCTCGTCGACCTTCAACAATTTGGTCACGACCCAGTCGCCTTTGGTGATCTGGTTCTTGACCTTGCCGGTGGCCGCGTCATAGAGATAAAGGTGGCCCCAGTTGTCCCTTTCGGAATACCAGATGAATTCGTTGGTCTTTGCCAGATAACGCCAGTTGATCGTACCCTGACCGGATTCGAATTGCGTGGGGACTGTCTCCTCGAACACCTCCCGCACGGCGCCGGTGGCCGCGTCCGCGATCCGGACCTTTTCATCCTTGTGGTCCCGGGAAGTGGAAACGAAAGCGAGCTGCGAACCGTCCGGGCTCCAATCGACGTCGTCGAACGTCCCGCTGCTGGAGATGTCGTCGCTCAGCGTAGCGCGATGCGGGTCCGGAGCCACCTGGAGCCGGATGACCTTCGGTTGATCCACATCGATGACCACGCGTTGGATGGTGATGATGTCCTTATCCCCGGGAAAGGCATATTTCCACGCCTTGAGCGTGGGTTTGCCCACGTTGGTGGTCACGAGGTACATGTCGCTGGCGTTGCGCTGGTCCTGCTGGAAGGTCGCGATCTTTTTGGAGTCCGGCGACCAGCGCAGGACAGGCCCGTCGCTGGTCTGCCAACCAGCGTTGCTGGTGGCATAGCCAAAATCCTTGACGCCGTCGGTGGTCAGCTGTGTCTCCTGGTTGGTCTTGAGGTCGCGCACCCAAAGGTTATAATCCCGGATGAAAGCGGTTTTGCTGCCATCGGGTGAATTCACGGATTCGCCGCCCCGGCGCCGGCCCGCAAAGCCGCCTTCCGGTTCCGAGTCACGACCGGCGGATTCGGTACATTGACCCGATGCCGGGTCGTATTTCCAGCGCTTGCCGGCGGCCCGAAAGACAATGGCGGCGCCATCATAGGTAAAAGTAGTAAACGGTAACTGCGATGCATCCACAGCCGACCCTGTCGCAGACGAAAGCGCCGCCGCGAGTTTCACGTGATCGAACGCCGCCCCGCGCGTTTTCTTCACCGGGTCCACCAAAACAAACCCGCTGCCCGTGGCCGTCAGGTCCCGGAACCAAAACCGGCCGTCGGGCAACCAGTTGGGTCGCACCTGACCATGGTCCACCAGCGGTTCTGTATTATATGTCAACATGCTTTCCGCCCGGGCGTAGTCGCTCTCGGTCAAGCCCTGTTGGGCGCGGGCAGCCACACTCCACCCGCACAAAAGGATGATACAGTAGATTTTGCTCATAGGGGCTGAATTTACTATAAACCCGGAGTCCGCCCGGCCGCATTTACACGAGCGGTCGCCCGCCGGCCAATCAGCGATCCCATGCCGCCCAGCCCGATCAAGGCAGCGGTTTTGCTGGCGGAAAGTCAATAGGAATCTCCGTCATGCGGAACACATAGTTCGTAAAGCTCATCACGTTGATCAACACCATCAGGTCCATCAGCGCGGTCTTGTCGTATCCTGCCGCAAAAAACGCCTTCAGGATGTCCTCCGAAACGGCGCCGCGCTGCTCGATCACCGACCTGATCACCGCATAGATCGCCTGCCAGCGTGGATCGGGTAATCTGCCCGCCCGGAGCAGCAACGTCTCTTCCTCCGTCCAGTGCGCCTTGAGGGCACTCAGCGTGTGGGACGCAAGACAATACTCGCAACCGTTGAGCTCGGAGACGATCAGGAATACGCCTTCGCGCTCCTTTGCATGAAAGGTACCCTTCGCCTGCGCCTGGACATACGCCATATAGGATGCCAGTGCATTGCCCGAATACCCTATGGTCGCATACAGGTTCGGCACCTTGCCCAGCATTTTGTTCAGCTGGTCGAAGACCGCTTTTGCCTCAGGCGAAACGTCGTCATACGAGGGGACTGTAAAGAGGGACATAGAAGAGGAGATTTTACCCTAATATAGCACGTTCCAGTACGATCAGCTCCAACCGGTCCCCCCAGGGGAAAGGCAGCGCCTCCCCCGTGCGTACATATCCATGCCGCTCATACCACGCGATCAGCTCCGGCCGCCGCGACAGGACCGTGATCCGGATGCGCCCGTAACCACGCTCCCGGGCGAAGTCGACGGCGGCGCCCATCAGCTTTTTGCCAATCCCCGCGCCCTGTCGGTCCGGCCGAACGCTCAACAATCCCATATAAAGGGCGTCGGCCTGTGGCTGCAAGTATACACAGCCCAGCAGGCCGCCATCAACGAATGTCAAAATCATCCCTTCGTTCAGCAGCCGTCCAACCTCGGCCGCGTCCGTCCGCGGCCCCTGGAGCAGGTGCGTCTCGTTGGTCCAGCCGGCGCCCTCTCCGCGGTACGCCGTATTTACAAGATTGACAATCAATTCGATCTCGTCGCCGGAAGCCAAAAAAATCCCCATAAGCGTGCATTTTTAATTCAAAAACCCTATCTTCATTTCAAATCCGTATCCCATGTATCTCTACATGCATCCGACCCTGATGTGGTTCACCCTCCTTTCTTTCTGGATCATCGTCATTGCCTGTAACCTCTATGTGGGTTACGTGCAGGTGCGCCTTTTCCAAAAGGGGCTGCTCGACAGCCGCTGGCGCCTCGGATCGAGCATCCTGAAGTCCGCCCTCACGCTGGCCACCGAACGCAGCGACATCCGGATGATCCGCCGCGCGACGATCATGTTCAACGTGTCGATCATCGCATTCCTGGGATTCCTGGGCGGCATCACCGCGATGGCAACCGTATAAGGCTTACCGTGTAAGCGTCTCGCTCACGAACCTTAGCAACGCCTCAAGGGAAGCGGACACGCCGTATTCCCCCGTCTTCACAACGAAATCGGGCGAAACGGGCGGCTCATACGGCGCACTGACGCCGGTAAATTCGGGCAATAGCCCGAGACGGGCCTTTTTGTACAACCCCTTTACGTCCCTTTCTTCGCAGACCGCCAGCGGGCAGTCTACAAAGACCTCGTAAAATGCCGTCTCTCCGCAGATCGACCGGTTGCGCCTTCGGTCTTCCACCATGGGTGAAATACACGAGACCAAAACGATCAGGCCACTGTCCCTGAGGAGCCTGGCCACTTCGGCGATGCGGCGGTTGTTTTCCATCCGGTCCTCCCGGGTGAACCCCAGGTCGCGGTTCAAACCCTTGCGGACCACATCCCCGTCGAGCACGACGCTCCGGTGGTTCCCCTCCACCAAAGCCTGATGGAGCCCGTTGGCGAGCGTCGTTTTGCCGGCGCCGGATAAACCCGTAAACCAAAAGATCGTTCCCATGATTATCGCTTGATCATCTTGTCTTTGATCACTTCCTGCATGACCTTGTCCCTCAGGTTCTGGCTGACGGTTACCCGTGCGATCCCCACGTCCAGCACGTTCCCATCGATACTTTTGATCTTTCGGATGTTGACGAGGTAAGACTTGTGCACCTTTATAAAATCACCCGCCGGCAGCTGTTCTTCCAGACCCTTGATCGTTACATACACCATCAGCTTCCGCGATAGGGTATACAGCATCACGTAGTTGGCCATGGCTTCCGCGTATACCAGCTCGTTGTAAAGCACCTTTTCGATCTGGTTATTGCATTTTACGAAAAAATGGTCATCCTGCGTGGCGGCCGGGGAGCGCCGCACCGCCAGCGCCTTGTTACAGGCCTTGACAAAACGGTCGAAGGCGATCGGCTTAACGAGATAGTCGAGCACATCCAGGCCATAGGCCTCGGCGGCGTACTCCGCATAAGCCGTGGTGATAATGATGCTGGGAGGCGCGGTCAACCCCCGCACGAAGTCGATCCCATTGATCTTGGGCATGTCGATGTCCAGGAAGATGACGTCGATGTCTTCCGCGCTCAGCAGCGGTATGGCCAACAAGGGATTTTCCGCCTCGCCCGCCAGCTCCAGAAAGTCGATGTCCTCGGCGAACTCCCTGAGGACCTTCCGGGCGACCGGTTCATCGTCGATGATGATACACTTCAATTTCATGATAGCTCGATGATTAGATTTGCCTCGTACAGCTCCTGGTCCGCCCGGGTGGTGAATTCATACCGCCGTCCATACAACAGGTCCAGCCGGCGCCGGAGGTTGGCGATCCCGATGCCGCCCGACCGCTGGGGGACCACCGCCTGTAGCCGCTCCCTGGTGTTGACGATGGTGCAGTACAGGAACCGGCCGTTGGTGTGGAGGCGGATACCGATCCGGTTTTCCTTGTCCGCAAAGTTGCTCACGAATTTAAAGGCGTTTTCCACGAGCACGATCAGCAACAGGGGCGCGATCAGCAATTCCCCCTTGGCGCCCGCGGCGTCGAAGTCCACCCGCAGCCTTTCGTTTTTGCGGAGCCGCTGGAAGTCCACGTAGTTTCTGATATACGCTATTTCCTTACCGAGGCTGACCTTGTCCGCTCCGCAATCGTAGAGCTGATACCGTAGCAGCTCCGAAAACTGCAACAACGTCTCCCGGGCAACTGCGTTGCTTTTGTCGATATGTCCATAGACGGTATTGAGCGAATTGAACAGGGCGTGCGGGTTGATCTGCGCCTTCAGATAGGCCAGCTCGCCCTGGGCCCGTTCCTTTTCGAGCCGTTCCACCTGTTGCTCATGACGTATGCGATCCACGAGCATTTTGGCCCCCGTCAGCAGCAATACCCACAAAGCAATGTTCAGCAGGGAATCGATATAGACGTGCGGGTTCCCCGGGTAGAGCGTCCGGGCGATCAGCGCACGCAAGCCCGCGGATACCACGATCGTCCCGATCACCGCGGCGGCGAACCATACATACCGGCGCTTCAGGAGCAACCGGGGCACGAGCACGTTGTTCACCAGGTAATAGTCCGCCGTTATAAAGGCGAGATAACAGAACTGCACCGTCATGGTCCGGCTCAGCGTAAAAGAGTAATTCCGGAAAACCATTACCCAGATACCATAAATCGCCGCCCAGAAAAGGATATGATATACCGCCAACCGCCTGGTCACGTTTTTCCTCCAAAGGTAACACGCCCCGCGGCTATAGGGGTAACGCTTCATCAAGGAAAACCCCTGGATGGTGTAAAAAACCGGTCTTAAGGCTGGTCCGCCAGGATAAAACGGATGTTTTGTCTTCTGAAAGCGTTGACTTTCCTGCCGTTTTGTTCGGCCGGTATCCATTTGGGGCCTCTCCTTATGGCGTTGACGGCTATTTCCGCCAGCTTGGTCCCCTGCATCGTCATTGCGGCTACGTCGCTCACCACGCCATCCTTGCTGACGATAAATTGCACCGTGCAGGTACC
>NZ_DATJIY010000131.1:0-12670 GCF_035492835.1 Dinghuibacter sp. | reverse complement strand
ATAACAGGCTTGTCCATGGGAGGTTTTGGCACCTACGACGCCCTCGAACGCTATCCCCGCATATTCGCCGCGGCGGTACCCGTATGCGGCGGCGGCGATACCACCCGCGCCGCGTCGATCGCCCACATCCCCATGTGGATCTTCCTGGGGGCGGAAGACCCCGCCGTCAACCCGCTATTCGGCCTCGACATGCTCGAGGCGCTGACGCACGCGGGTGCGCACCCCGGCTTCACGCAGTATCCCGAGGTGGGGCACTTTTCCTGGCTGGGCGCGTATAGCGACCCGCTGATGATGGAATGGTTGTTCCGGCAGCATCGGTAAAGATCACCGGGCGGGAAAATTAAACACCAACGCCTCCGTCATCGCATTCCTATTTGCCAGCGCCCCCCCGTTGTGGTAAAAATGATCCATCGTCCGCACTTCGAAGCGAGACCTGTATAGGTCCAGCAGGGGGTTGCGCCGGAAGGCGTTGTGCGACCACGTGGAGAGGATGAATTTGGCAGGGGTACGTTCCAGGAGTCCGAGCAGGCGGGCTTCGTCGGCCTCGGTCCAGCCGTTATAGTAGTCGGCATACCGCCCGAAGTAGGGCGGGTCGCAATACACCAGGTCGCCCGGGCGCGCGGATGACAACAGGGACTCGAAGGGCCCCGAGGTAAACGCCCAGTCCTCCGTCATCACCTCCCGGACGCGCCGCACCTGGTTGACGACCTTGGTGATATAGCCGGGCTGGAAGCGGTCCGGTTTTTTGCAAAAGGGGATATTCCAAAAGCCCTTTCGGGAAAAGCGGATCATGCCGTTAAAACCCGCCCGGTTCAGGAAAAGAAAGTCCAGCGGCCCGTAGGAGGTATTGAATCGTTCGCGGACCAGGCGATAGTGCGCATACCCTAATAAGGACAACTGTGCGCCCTCGTATTCCAGGTACTCCCTTACGTGTAAAGGCGTAATCTGCCCAGACCTTACCGATGTATAGAAATTGACGAGGTGCGGGTTGGCATCTCCCATCAGGGTTTGCGAAAAGCCCGCGTTGAATCCAACCACCCCGGTCCCCATAAAGGGCTCTATCCAGCGGCCCGTGGCTGAAGCCCGGCCAACCAGGTCCAGGATCGACGGCACCAGCTTGGTCTTGATGCCCTGGCTTTTGAGCGGAGGTATGATGATCTTGTGTGGTTCCATCTACAGGTCACTCGAACGTCTGATGAAACGTGACCTGGTTGCCTTCCGGGTCTACCACGGTGAACGACCTGAGACCCCATGGCCAGGTGACCGGCGCGCCCAGGGTAGTCGCACCCCGGCCGGTAAGCTCATCGTACAGCTCATCGACATCGGCCACGTAACAATCGTAGGCCCCGATGCCGGAAAACAGGGTGCCCCGATGCGTCAGCAGGACGGTGATCTTGTCCCGGTCCATAACCGCAAAATCCTCCTGGGCGTGGTTGACGGAAAATCCCAGCACGTCCCTGTAGTATATAAGGGCCGCCGCTACATCGCTGAAGGGTAGCCGTGGCAGCGCGGTACGCAGCTGACCGCGCCGGGGAGAGACCTCGACGTTATACGTCCGTGCAAACCACAACTTGTTGCCGTCCGGATCGACGACCTCGAAAACGCGGTATTTTATCCAGTTGACCTTACCAGGGGCAGACGGGTTGGCGCCGGTGGCAAAGAGTTTGTCCCAAAAGGCATCAAGGTCCGCGACCGGGAAAAGGACGGTGACGGGAGCGCCGGGAGCACTGAAAGCCAGTCGTGCGGGTCCGTAAAGGGCCTCCCCCTCATCGAGCGTAAAACCCAAGACGTCCTGGTAAAATGCGTGGCTCCTGGCCGGGTCGGTCACCGGGATCGTCCGATGTACCGGGCTGCTGATACGAGGCTGCGTACCCGCGAAATGGATCCGCAAAACGCGGGCTACGGGTTCCCGGGTCTGAACCGGCGCCGGCTGTTCCAGCCACCACCGAAGCGATCCGGATTGGACGACCGCCCCGGCGGCGATGAGCAGGGAGATGATGTCCGCGTGCGCGTCCGACGGGTCGTGCACGGCTGACCAAAGGGCCTGTCCGAGCACGGTACCCCCAAAACAGTTCCTTATTTCCAACGGGGCGTCGACCGATAAAAGATAACGGACGGTCTCGAGGTGCCCGCCGTGGGCCGCGTAATGGAGCGCGGTATAATGCTCGCCGTCCTGTATGCCGGGCGAAACGCCCCTTTCCACAAAATATCGCAAAACCGCCGTTTGGCCGTACCCACCCGCGTAGTTCATGGCCAGGGCGGTGATCAGGAAGTCCGACGAGCCCTCGAAGAGCGTTTCGACGACGTCCAGGCGGCCGACGCCCGCGGCCGTGGCAAGGTCCAGCTCCGCCCCATGCGCCGCCAGCCAGGTCGCGGCTTCGGGCCGGCCATTTTCAAGGGCGGCCTTCAGCGGTTTCCAACCGCCGGCGGCGCCTTCCACCGACGCGCCTGCGGCCACCAGGGTTTCCATCAAACCGATTTGTACGCCCGCCTTATGTGGGTGTACGCTGGTAGCAACCAGACCGAGGGCGGTTCCATCGAGCATGACGGCGTCCGCTTCCGCGCCGGCCGAAAGGAGGAGGTCCGCCATGGCGACGGCATTCGAAGGGGATCGCTGGCGGTAGTTTTCTACGCCGTTGGCGCCCAAATAGTGGAGGAGCGTCGCTCCGTGCAATCGCATCGACCGACCGTATATTAGCTGCGGGTGCGCTTCCAGCGAATGACGGAGCGTCCCGATGTCGCCGTCGATTACGCGCTCTACCGCGGTTTCGAACATCGCGACGGGCGAACCCGGGTGGGCCAAACCCTCCAGGAAAACGCGGAAAACATCGGCGCTGCCAAAACCATATGCCCGGGCAACGGTGGCTTCGGCCTCGGCTATGGAAACGGAGGAGTCGGTAGATAGCCGGCGGGCGGCTGTGGCAAAATCTTCCAACCCGTAAGGGCTGGGGAGTGGCAAGATGTCCGAAGTGTTCATGGATCGCGCCGGTAAGGCGATCCTAAATATAGTTTATTTATACAGCCGGAATTGGAAACGCAGCCGGGTATTTCTCCCGGGCCGTGACATAAATGCGGCGCTTTGTGTCATATACGGCCAGGATCAGCGCCAGCGTTATGACAAAAGCCAGGATATATAAGTCGTAGGTAAGCGTGACGAATTGCTTTTCGCCGTCCAGCCGGCGAAGGCCCATGAACAGGTTGTAGTAAACGTTCAGCATCATTGCCGAGGTAAACTGGAAGGGCCAGGCCTTTTGCATCATCAGCAAGGGTCTGGACGGCTTTCTGAAACGAAGCCACTGGCGCCCCACCAGGAAACCCTCCAAAATCACCAGGAACCCGGAACAACCGACCGTCACCCACTTCAGCACGGACAGCGGCAGGTAAAATTGCAGGCAATATAAGACGGTCAGGATCAGGAGGGTCTGCATCATTTTGGGCCAACTGAAGCAAGACAGGAAAAACTTCCAGACCCGGCGCCGGCTGGCGATCTGCGCTTGTTGGGTACGTTCCTCGACGACACCGGAAAAGCCCTTGTAGCCAAAGCCTTTAAAGGCCTTTTGCCTGGCCTGGTCAAAGGTGAGCTTCGGGTCGGCGGCCATCAACTGTTCGATGGAAGACGCCATGTGATCCACCAATTCGACCTGTACATCGTAGTAGGTTACGTAATGCTCCCTGCAAAAGACGTATAACGCCTCGATTTGTTCGTCGGTAAGCGTCATATGGCTGGTTTTAGGAGGATTTGCAATGTCTGCAGGAACGTGTTCAGCTCGCTTTGTGCCTTGTCCCGCTGCCGGTCGCCCAATGGTGTGAGGGCGTAGTATTTCCGGATGCGGTTCCCAATGTTTTCCATTTCCACCTGCAGAATTCCCCGTTCTTCAAGACGATGGAGCAGGGGATACAGGGCGCCTTCCGTTATCTGGAGCTCGCCGCCGGTCAGCTCCCTGACCTTTTGGGTGATCTCGTACCCGTACATCCGGCCATGGTCGTGTAACAGCTTCAGCAGGATGGGTTCGAGACAACCTTTATAAAGCGTGCTTTTATTCATATCCCTAAGATATGAATACATAATCAAATTGGGTATAAAAACGGGCTGAAAATTTGTAAAAATGTTTTATCTTCGACGCCACCTACAAAAGAAAAAAGCCACCTGTAGAAACAGACGGCCTCTAACGATTGCTTGCCATATGAAAAAGTTCTAAAAATCAGCTATTTATCGGACCTCTAACTGTTTGCCACCCTACTCTCTGCGATTGTCTTGCCATATGTTCTGATCCGATGACGATGTAAAAGTAATACGGTAACTTCGCCGCCACAAAACAACTTGCTTCGGTTTTAATCATGCCAAAAGGGTTAAAAAAAATCGAAAACCCAGGCTGAGACTGCGTTTTAGGAGATTTTCATTATGACGCCCAACAGTTTTACCGATGCCCTTTTTCAACTCGTAAAGTCACTGGAAAAGTCTGAAAAGAGGCATTTTAAATTATACATCAACAGAAGTTCAGGTAAAGAAGAGTTAAGAATCACGCAATTGCTGGATGCCCTGGATAAGATGGAGGAATATGATGAGCGCCTGTTGCTCAAGAAGTTAGCTCCAATCACCAAGCCGCAGCTGGCCAACCTCAAAACTCACCTGTACAAGCAACTTTTGGCTTCGCTCCGCCTCCTCAAAACAGCGGAAAACATTGACCTTCAATTAAGCGAACAGCTGGATTACGCCCGGCTGCTGTACAACAAAGGGCTCAAGCACCAGAGCCTCAAGTTCCTGGAAAAGGCCAAGGAAATGGCAAAGAACAACCACAAGTTCAATTTCCTGGCCCAGGTCATCTCCCTGGAAAAAAAGATCGAAACCCTCCACATCACCCGGAGCTCCCAGGAAAAGGTCGAAGCCCTGGCGGAAGAATCCCGCGAAATTACGGGGCACATCGATCGTGTATCGCGGTTGTCCAGTCTGGCACTGCAACTGTACCGGTGGTACATAAAGAACGGGCATGCCCGCAACGTAGCGGACGAAAAGGACATCAAAGAGTTCTTTTACAAGCACTTGCCAAGCGATGCCCATACCATTACCGACTTTTACGAGCTGTTATACCTGTATCAGAGCTACTGCTGGTATGCCTTTGTGCGTCAGGATTTCCTCCAATACTACCGGTATTCGCAAAAGTGGGTGGACCTCTTCCACGACAAGGAAGTCATGATCGGCGTGGAGCCGGGACACTATATAAAGGGGATACACAACCTGCTAAACGCCCATTTCGACCTGCGAAATTACAGGGAATTCGATAAGACCCTGGAACGTTTCGAGGCCTATGCCGCTACGCCGGTGGCCAACATCCATGACAATTTCCGCATCCACACCTTTATCTATATCAATGCGGCCAAGATCAACCAGCACCTCATGGAGGGGACGTTCAAGGAGGGGCTCGAGCTGATCCATGAGATCGAACGGCCGATGCACGAGAGCGCGCCCTATATGGACCGGCACCGGTTGATGGTCTTTGACTATAAGATCGCCACCCTTTACTTCGGGGCGGGGGATTATAGTACCTGTATAGACTACCTCCAAAAGGTCATGGCGGCGGGTCAGAGCGACCTGCGGATCGACCTGCAGTGTTATGCCCGTCTGCTCCACCTGATGGCGCACTACGAGCTGGGGAACTACGACCTGATGGAATCCCTTACCAAGTCGGTATACCGGTTTATGGCGAAGATGAAAAACCTGACGGTGGTCGAAGAAGAGATGTTCCGCTTCCTGCGCAATTCCTTCGTCCTTTCTCCCCGGCAGTTGCAACCTGAGCTGGAGAAGTTCCTCGACAAGATCAAACACCTGGAGGGGAACCGGTTCGAAACAAGGGCCTTTGCTTACCTGGACGTGATTTCCTGGGTGGAAAGCAAGGTCTATCATAAACCGCTCGGTACGATAATTAAGGAAAAATTTATGCAAAGCAAGCACCGGGCATAGAGGTCGGGCCTATATTGCGGCATGCAAAAGCTATTCCTCCTTGTCCTTATGGTTTCGGCGTCTTTCCGGGTTTCAGCCCAACGCTACACCGTCGCCAACTGCCATTCGCACAACGACTATGAACAGGCCGTGCCCTTTTATTGGGCGTACGGCGCGGCCTTTGGCTCGATCGAAGCTGACGTTTTTCTCATACACGATACCCTTTTCCTGGCCCATGATACACCCGAGCTCAAGCGGCATCGTACCCTCGAGGACTGGTATATCAAGCCGCTGGACTCGTGCGTGGCGGCCCACGGCGGTTATCCTTACTCGGATACCGCGCGGAACCTGCAAATGCTGATCGAACCAAAGCTGGAGGGGGCGCCCACCATAGCCGCCCTGCTGAAGATACTGGAGCGTTACCAACGCCTGACGGCAAACCCACGGCTGCGCTGGACGATCACGGGGAACCGGCCCGATCCCTCGACATTTGCGTCTTATCCCTCCTATATCTGGTTCGACGGGGAATTTGAAAAGTCCTACAGTCCCGCGGCGCTGTCACGGGTGGCGCTGTTTAGCGACGACTACAAGCAGTACGCGCGCTGGTGGGGCCGGGACACGATGCCTGCGGCGGAACGGGCGCGGCTAAAGGCGATGATCGATAAGTCTCACGCCATGGGTAAACCGATACGGTTCTGGGATGCGCCCGACGCGCCGGATGCGTGGTTGCTCCTGATGCGGTTGGGTGTGGACTGGCTGAATACCGACCACATCAAAGCGCTGTCGGCGTACCTGGACGGCTCCCCTACTGCAGCGCCTGCGCGATAGCCTCCTGTATCCCGAAATATTGTTGTTTTTTGGGCTCGCCGAACTCCTTGTTCACGAGGATGACCGCGGCATACCCCCTGGCGAAATCGACGACGGCCCAGCTGCCTTTGAAACTCGGCGACACGACGATCAGGGGATCTGCGCTTTGTATCCAGGCGCCCAGCGCATAGGCGTACCCGTCGACCCCGACGGGCGAGGACTTTATCTGGGCCGCGGTGGTTTCCGGTTTGAGCAGTTCCGCCGCCGAAGCTTCGCTGAGGAGACGCTTCCCGTTAAAGACGCCCTTGTTCAGGACCATGGCGGTGAAGTTGAGGAGGTCGGAAGGCGAGCATACAGCGCCTTCGGCCGGGTCGACGGCATATTCCCCCACCGGGAAATTGCTCCGCTGCATATTCAGGGGGCGGAACAGGGTCTCCTTCACCAGCAGGGCAAAAGGCTTTTTGGCGATGACTTCCAGGACGCGCGCTACGATGGCGTACCCAATGGTAGAGTAACGGAATTCAGTACCCGGGTTGGTCTGTATCTCACGTTTAGCGCAAAGGTCGTTGACCTCCGCTTCGAGGGTTTGGTACTTACCGATGTGCAGGCTGCCGATGCCCATGGGCGCCAGCCCGGTAAAGTGGGTCAGACACTGGCGGACGGTGATGTATGCCTTCCCGTAGGTTTTGAAGATGGGCAGGTACGTGCTCACCTTATCATCCAGGGATAGCTTGCCCTGATCGACCATGGCCAGCGTTACCGCGGCGGTCAGCCACCCGCTGATGCTGCCCACGGCCACCGGTATATTGGCTTTGGCCTCCCCCATTTCCTTGCCGTAAATCACCTGGTTGTTCTTGGAGACGAGAACCGTGAAGTTCTTGTCCAGAAGTTTTTGGTCCTGGTCCAGGACCTGGTCCAGCGGTTTAAAATTATAAGTGGAGGGGGATACCACCAGCTTTTGGGCGGAGGCGGTCGAGGCAGCCAAAAGGAAAAGGCTGAGGCTCAGGGATCGGCAGGTCGTCAACATGCGTTAAAGATACACTTTCCAACATTTCGGGTCATCGCATACGATGTCAAGCTAACGCTTATACGTTTTTGCATGGATACCACCTGTGGAAAAATGCCACAGATTGTGGAGAAGGATGCGTAAATTTGGCCTTCCCCCATCAAACGACTGCAACTCTTAAAACGAACTTGATATATGAAGAAAACTTCATGTAAGGTAATAGTGGCTACGCTTTTGAGCATGATCGCTTCCGAAGCGATGGCGCAGCAAGGAAAGATTGTCGGCAAGGTGTTTTCGACCAGCAGGGAAAGCCTGGAGGGTGCGACGATTTTGTTGCAGACCCCTAAGGACTCTGTGACGCGGCAGACCGTGCTGACGGACAGTACGGGTAAGTTCGTTTTTAACCATGTTCCGTTGGGGTCTTACCGGGTGCACGTCACCGCCCTCAATTACCAGGATGTAAACCGGCAGGTCCGGATAACGCCGGCAAAGGAGGTCATCCTGCTGGATTCGGTGCTGATGCAGTCATCGTTCCAGTCGATGGGAGGGATCGTGATCACCGTTCCCCGCCGGCAGGCCGCCGTACACAATGATACCACCGAGTTCAATGCCGGCGCCTATAAGGTGCGCACCAACGGTACGACCGAAGACCTGTTTAAAAAGGTTCCCGGTCTGGAGGTCGACAAGAGCGGGACTGTCAAGGCGCAGGGCGAACAGGTCACGCAGATATACGTGGATGGCAAACCTTTTATGGGCACCGACCTGAAGACCGTCATGGAGAATTTCCCGGCCGACGTCATCGACAAGATCCAGATCATCGACAAAAAATCCGACCAGGCCCTGGCCACCGGTGTGGAAGACGGACAACATTCCAAGATCATCAACATCACCCTGAAGAAGAACCGGAAGCGGGGCATCTTCGGGAACGACTACCTGGGCGTGGGGACCGAGGGACGGTATGAAGCCAAAACCCAAACCAACCTGTTCAACAACAACCGTAAGCTGACTATCGTGGCTGGTGGCAATAACGACGGCAGGAGCGACAACTCCAACAGCACCAGCGGGACCACCGACGCCACGTATAATAACTGGAACGGCGTCACGGACTATAAGCAGCTGAAGTTGAATTTCGCCAACAAGATCGGCAAGGGCTTTGACTACAGCCTGTACGCCGGGTACGATCAGTATAAGACGGACCGTGAGCAGACCATCGACCGCCAGAACCTGTTCGGCGATTCTTCCAACTACTATCACGAGGTCAACAGCACGCACTCGACCTACCGAAATGGGAACGGCGGCCTGTATTTCGAATTCCGGCCCGATACGCTGAATTTTATGCGGTTCAACGAAACCGTAGGGTATGCCCATAGCTCCAGCAGCGCCAACGCCACCTACAACACGCTGCTGTCGGATTCCGCCCAGGTCAACAACGGGAGCCGCTATAACGGCAACACCAGCGACAATCCCTTTATCAACGGGAACATCAGCTACAGCCACCGGTTCAGGGGGACGCGCCGCAGCTTGTTCCTGAACTTCAACAACAACGTCAACAATACCACCAACGGTGCCTATACTATATCGAACGACTATTTCAACCCGGTCGATTCCACCCCCTACCAACAGGTAGTCAATACCTACCAGCGCAACCCCGGCCGGAATTCGGCGTACGGGGCCGCCGCCGCCTACAGCGAACCCCTAAGCCAGTGGAGCTCGCTGTCGCTGAGTTATAATTACAACTATAACAAAAACGATATCCCTCAAACTGCCTACGACTACAATCCGCTGACCAAACAGTACGACATGTTCAACGACACGCTGAGCGAACACTTTGCGGCAACGGGGTACCAGCACTATGTAGGGCTCGATTATCACTATGGAACGTCGAAGTACGGCTTTGCCGCGGGCGCGCGCTGGATCGACAACGTGACCAACGGCGACGCGGTCGACAAGGATACCTCCATCCGCCAGAGCTTCCGTGGTTTTGCGCCGAACCTCAGCTTCTATACCAACGGTAAGCGTCACCACTTCTATGCCTATTACAATTTTGGCGTACAGGCGCCCAGCGCCAGCCAGCTGACGCCGGTCGTCAACAACACCAACCCTTTGTACCTGGTGCTGGGGAACCCGGACCTGCACTATTCGCAGACCCACAGCGTCCACTATTCGTATAGCTTCTACGACTCGAAGAGAGACGAAGGGTTCAACTCCAACGCCACCTACAACAAAACATCCGACTTTATCTCGAACAGCACGACCATCGATCCGAATACCGGCGCCCAGACCACCCAGCCTGTAAATATGGGAGGCGCGTACAGCTATACCGGGTGGTTCTCCTATTTCCGGCCGTTCGCGCTCAATGACAAGGACAAGATCCGCTGGAACGTCAACCTTTGGACCCAGGGCGGCCAGAACGGGAACCTGCTCAACGGCACGGACAATGTCAATACCACCAACTATACCCGGTTGTACATGGGCGTTACCTATGACGCGCCCAAGTGGATCGACCTGCATACCGACATGAGCCTGGCCCGCCAGGAGAGCGACTATTCTCTGGAACCGAACCTCAACAATGTCGCCTACTTCCTGGACCTGAGCCCGAACGTCACCTTCCAGCTGGCGCCAAAGACCGAGGTCAACATCGACTATGACTACCGCCAGTCTACCGGACAGGCCGCCGGTTTCAACACCTCCGTCAACATGCTCAACATGGACTTTGTCCAGTACTTTGACGACAAGAAGGACATCTGGCTGAAGGTGAAGGGCTATGACCTCCTGAACCAGAACGTCAGCGTCTGGCGGACGTCTAACGCCAACTATATTCAGGATACCCGTTCGAACGTGTTGACCAGGTTTGTACTGGTGAGCCTCAACATCCGCATCAATAAGTTCCTGGCGCCCCCGACGCCGCACATCGATCCCGGTCAGCAGAACGACGGGCCCGGGAGCATCATGTAGTCGTAGGGCTCCGCGGTTTTTTACGGCCTCGCGTACAACAAATATTACGGGTTTTTGCTATTTAGGGAATTTTTGCATATTTTTAACGTCCCTAGTAAAATTCCGTCCTATGAAGCTGTTGAGCATGACCGTACCAGCTATTATAGTGCTATCCCTGTACACAGGGAAAAAGCCTGTCTCACCCGTAAATATTGCCGCGCCCCCGCCGGCGGCGCCCACTGTCGTAGCTTCACCTTCTCCAGGCGGTCTTAGCCCCGATGCCTATAATATGGCGCTTCGCGGCTACCAGCGTCTCCGGCAAAAGGGACAGCTGCGCAATACCCATGTCCTGACCATCATCGACTATACGCTCTCGTCCCTGCAGAAACGCCTCTTCGTCCTGGACCTCCGGAGCGGAAAAGTGTTGTACAACACGTACGTGGCCCACGGTATGAATTCAGGGAAAGAATACGCGCGCAAATTCTCCAACGCGCTCCAGTCGCTCGAGAGCAGTCTCGGTTTTTATGTCACGATGAACGCATACCAGGGTAAGAACGGGCTGGCCCTCCGGCTCCGGGGTATGGAGAAGGGGATCAATGATAACGCCACCCGCCGGAATATCGTTCTTCACGGCGCCGCCTATGTGAGCGAAGGTTACGGCCGTAATCAGGGTTTTATGGGGCGCAGTGAGGGTTGTCCCGCCGTCCCCCAAAGCCAGACCGCTCCCATCGTCAAGTCTATCCGGAACGGCAGCGCCGTCTTTGCGTACTATCCCAGCGCGCAATACCTGGGAAAATCTAAGTTGTTGGCTTGCAATAGCGTAGAGGCTCCAAAGCCGGCGGGTAGACCCCTGCCGTAAGTTACGGCCGGCCCATTTTGTCGTTCATCGGCCACGGGGCTTTTAGCATTTCCTTCGACTACCCCCTCCCCGTAGTTTCACTAACTTTGCCACGGAATTTGTGCAAAACTTTTTTGGTTATATTACAATGAAAGTTATATTTGTTTCCCTGCAATTTTACCGGAACGTGCCCGTTCATAGCTCGGGCCGGTATGTAGTAGAAACTGGTATCCTATCCAAAAACCGAATTTGAGACGATGAAAAAGAAAAACCGTTTTAGTGTCCATGTCATTGGCTTTATCTGCCTCCTTTGCTGTCTCGCGCACCTATCCTTCAGGCTCCCCAGCGCACAACGTCCCGGACCTCCCTTAAGCTGTATTTTACCCGTGGTATCCGTCATGCCCATGAGCGGGATCACCGCCTGGATGGAAGAATATGAGGAACTGCGTCTGGACTCTATCGGTCTTTCCATGGAAGCCTTCACCATGGCCGTCAAGGGCTATCAGCGCCTGCTCGCCAAGGGCCTGCTGGATCGCGAAGGGCTGCTCACCATCATTGACTTCAGCCAGTCTTCGAAGAACAAACGTTTTTATACCATCGACCTCAACGCGGTAAAGGTGCTCTTCAATACCTACGTCGCCCACGGCCGCAAATCGGGTCTCGAATACGCCACGTCTTTTTCCGACAGGAACCACTCCAACAAAAGCAGCCTTGGTTTTTACGTCACACGCAACACCTACACCGGCGGCGACGGCTACTCCCTGCGGCTACAAGGCCTCGACAAAGGCTTTAACGACAAGGCCCTGGCTCGCAATGTCGTACTCCACGGCTCCTGGTACGTCAACGAGGACTACCTCAACAGCCACGGTATGATGGGACGCAGCCTCGGCTGCCCCGCGGTCCCCATGGGCGAGCACGAGCAGATCATCGATTCCATCAAGGAGGGGAGTTGCGTGTTCATGTATTATCCCGATAAGAATTACGTGCACCATTCCACAGTACTCAAGGGCTAACGCCTTCCCCATAAACTTTTTCATCACGCCGGTACTTCGCCGGCGTTTTTTTGTGCTCCATTGCCCGGCCATACGGCATGTCACCGGCGTAGCGGTAAGGGGGGGTAGGTGCCTCTTTTTTCCCGTTTTTGCGA
>NZ_DATJIY010000130.1:0-9370 GCF_035492835.1 Dinghuibacter sp. | reverse complement strand
TGCGAAACGTTTCGCAAAACGGGGTAAAAGAGGCACCCCACCCCACTTCCCAACGCCTACGCGCCTAGGGCCGCACAGGGGCGGCCAGTACGAAACCAAATAAAAAGGGACCCCAGGCGGGCCCCTTTTTTTTGTATATATGTAGATCCCAACGCCTTCTTAGGCGAAGGGCAGATTGCGCTAAGCGGCAACCGCGAACGCGGCGCACTCGGTGGCGCAGGCCTCGCAGGCCAGGGCGCATACCTTGGAGGAATCATCGGCTACGACGTGCTCCCGGCATTGCTGGGCGCAAGCCGTGCATATGTCTTCGCAAAGGGCGCAAATATCGGGGGTACAATCGGCGTTTTTAGAGATGAGGGTGGCGCAAAGGTCGCAGATTTCGGCGCAGTCGAGACAGAGCTGTGCGCACTCCTTCATGCCTTCAACAAGATAGGTGGTGCCGGCTTCCTGGCAGACGAACATACAGCGGAGACAGGCATCGATGCATTCTTTTCTGGATTTCATGCAACTGGGCGTTTCATAGACGACTAAAAAAACTATGCCAAACTTTGTCGCCCTTTATACCCGCGCGCCGCGCCGCGAAACCGCCGTATCCGGGCCGCCGCCACTCCCGCCGCGATTAGTATAGGTTCGTGCCCGTATAATAGTTGAGGTCCTCAAACGCGCTTACGCGGTTGAACGCGATGTTGTTCAGCTGGAGCGTATTCGTTTTATACGCGTCATAAAAATCCAGGAACTCGAGCAACCCGATGTTGCGACGCTCGTAGTTCTGCAATACGGCGCGGGAGAGGGTATCGAACTGCGTCAAAAATGCAGGATCGATATCCCTGTATAATTTCTGATTGGCATATGCCTTTTGCAAGGCGCGATACACGTTCTCCTGGACGGTGGCTTCCGTGCTCTTTTGCGTGGCGTCGTTGAACGCGATCATGGTGCGGGCGGAGCGGATGTTGCCCTGGTTGTGGTTCAGGAAAGGGAGGTCGATGGCAGCGCCGATGGAGCTGAAGTTGTTGACGTAGCTGCCTTGTTGGTCATAGGCGAGCGACAACGTGAGGTCGGGGACGGCCAGGGACTTCTGGTAGTTGTACTGGAGCTTGCTGATTTCGGTGTTCTCGCGCGCGATCTGGAGGTCCGTGCGGTTGTTGAACGCGGAGTCGACCAGGGCGGTAAGGCCGTATTTACCGGGGTCCAGCGCCGACACCATAACCGTATCGGGCACGGGGACCACATAGGTCGCGGCCTTGACCTGGAGGATGAGCTTGAGCTCGCTTTCGGTATCGTTGATCTGGTTGACCAGGTCGTTGTACTCGCTTTGGAGGCTATAGAGCTGGGCCTTGACCCGCACCACCTCGGAGGGGGCGATATAGCCTTTGCCCTGTTGTTCGTTAAAGGCCGTCACCACTTTTTGCAGGGCCTGTATTTCCTCGTCATAGACCGCCGCCGAAGCACGCAGGTAATAGATATTGTAGAAATCGGTCCTCAGGGTATATTTTAGCGTCCGGAGCAGGTCGAACAACTGGTACTCAGCGAGTTTGGTATTCGCCTTGGCGATCAGGATCTGTTTGTTGCGCTTTCCGGCCAGGTAGACCAGCTGCGACAGCTGGGCCGAGATTTCCCCGTCGCTGCCAAAGGGCAACACTTCGTGGGTCTGGGGGTTGTATAGGGCGGTGGAAAACGCAAGGTTGGGATTGGGCCACAACCGCGCCTGGAGGATAAGGGCTTCCTGGGCGCTGACATTATAGCGCTGGGCCAGGAGCTGCAGGTTCTGCCGGACAAACATGCTTTCGGCGCTGTCCAGGCCGATACTCAGGGTATCCGCCGGTAGCGACTGGCCGGGGGACTGGGCATAACCCTGGGCATAGCTCCGGCCGGGTACCAGGCCCAGCATGGCAAAGACAAAGCCGATCGAACGCAAACGATTTCCCATATATAAAAACTTGAGTCGGTGCAAAGGTAGCTTGCGCCGCCCTTCACCCCAATTAGAATGCATTAATGAACCCGTTAAATTTTTCTTACTCATTGATTTGCAGGAATTACACGGGGAATACGATCGAAAACGTCGTGCCCTTTCCCGGTTCGGACGCCACCTGTATCACGGCCCCGTGCAACCGCAGGATTTTTTCGGCCAGCGACAGACCGATACCCAATCCGTCATAGGTCTGGGCGTTGGTTCCCCGGTAAAACGGCTCGAAAATATGCGGGATGTCCTCCGGCTTTATCCCGATACCCTTGTCTTCTATCGAAATAATCACCTTGTCGTCCTGGACCGTCATGGCACAGGTGACCGGGTCGTTCCCCGAAAACTTGACGGCGTTTTTAAGGATGTTCCCCAGCGCCACGAAGAGGAGATGGCTGTTTCCCGGGATGGTATACCGTGCCGGGTCGTCGGGGAGGTTGTAGTGCAACCCGATCCTGCTCCCGGGTATCAGGTGGCTCCATTCATCCTTGACCTGCCAGAGCAATTCGTCCAGCCGCAGGTCATGAAAATCATTGACATCGATGTTGGAATTGGACAGGTCGAACAGGTCGTTGACCAGGTTCGTGAGGTTCTCGGCCTCCGCCAGCACGTCGGCCAGGACCCTTTTGTATTCCTCCCGCTCACGCTCGACCCCCAGCGTGACCTCGATGCTCCCCACGATGGACGTCAGGGGCGTCCTGAGCTCGTGTGATGCATTGGATACGAACGAGCGCTGGGCGTCGAACGACTGTTCCAGGTGCTCCAGCAGGTTGTTGAAGGTGGTGGCCAGCTCGTTGATCTCGTCCTTGCCTTCCTTTACCGCCAGCCGTTTGTCGAGGCTGGAGGAGCGGATGATCTTTACGTCATTGATCACCTTGGAAATGGGGAACAGCGCTATCCGGGCAAACAGGCTTCCCAGGAAATACATCACCACGATGGACAGGATCAGGACGGACAGCATCGACCAGAGCAGTTGCCGCATACCCGCATCCCCATACGTATCCACAGCCGATGCGAGCACCACGAAGTTGCCCGAGTTGTCCTTGTAGTAAAGACCCACCGTACGCGCGGGCCCCTCGCTGTACATGAGCTCGCCCTGGTCACGCACCCTGGCTATGACCGACGGCGCCCATTGTTGCGACGTATCTTTCAGAAAAACGGCCTGGTTCCTGTCGTTATATATCCTTACCACCTCCCCCGGCAGCGACTGGGGATACTTTTGCTGCACAGCCCTGAATTTGGCCTCGCTCAGGTTGTCTTCCGCCAGGAACAGCTGGGCCGTGATCAAGGCCCGGTCCCGCAACCGGTCGTAGAAATCGCTCGCCCGGTACTTGTACGTCAACAGGTAAATGGTCGCCAGCACGACCAGCAGCAGCACCGCGAAAATCAGCGTGAATTGCAGGGAAAGACGGTCGCGTATCTTCATGGTTTTTCTTTGAGCACATAGCCCATGCCGATCACCGTATGGATGAGGGGCTTCCCAAAACCCTTGTCGATCTTCTCACGGAGGTAGTTGATATAAACGTCGATCAGGTTCGTCCGGCGGTTGAAGTCGATCCCCCATACCGCCTCCGCTATGGAAGAACGCGAAAGCACGCTGTCCTTGTTCTGGACCAGCAGGTCCAACAGCGCGAATTCTTTGGCCGTCAGGAGGATTTCCTTACCCGCGCGCCAGGCCTTCTTCTGGTAAATGTCGATCTCCAGGTCGGCCACCTTGCGGATGGTCCCCGGGGCGGCGACCGTCCGTCTCCGGCTCAGGGCCTTGATCCTGGCCAGGAGCTCGTCGAAATGGAAGGGCTTGACGAGGTAGTCGTCCGCGCCTGATTCGAAACCCGTCACCTTGTCCTGCGTCGTCCCGAGCGCGGTGAGCATGATGATCGGGAGGTCGGGCTTTTCCCTGCGGACCGTCTTGCAAACCTCCAGACCGCTCTTACCCGGGAGGATCACGTCCAGGATCACCAGGTCGAATACCTCCCTCAACGCGCGCTCCTCCCCCAGCGTGCCGTCACTTACCAGCTCCACGGAGTAGGCCTTTTCCTTCAAACCCTTCCGGATAAAGTCCGCCACCTTTGGTTCGTCTTCGACTAAGAGGATATGCATAGTGCTAGTATCTCGCAGGCCCTTTGGACGTCCTCCCGGGAAATGTTCAGGGGCGGGACGATCCGCATGCTTTGGGCGCTGTGCAAAAACCAGTCGGTGAAAACACCGGCGGCGATCGCCCGGTCTATAACCTGCTTGTTGGTTTCAAAACTATCGAATTCCAGGGCAATCATCAAACCCCTGGAGCGGAGTGCCCGGACCCCGGGGAGATTTTCGAGGGCGGTCCGGAACCAGGTTTCTCTTTCGGCAACGCCCTCCACCATCCTTTCCGCGAGCAACGCCCGCATCGCCGCCATTCCGGCCGCGCAGCTCACCGGGTGGCCGCCAAAGGTGGTGATGTGGCCGAGCACCGGTTTTGACGCCAGCTCGTACATCAGCGACCGGTCGGCGACAAAGGCCCCCAGTGGCATCCCGCCACCCAACGCCTTTCCCAGCAGCAGTATGTCCGGCACGATGCCATACTGCTCGAAGGCCCACAGCGTGCCGTTCCGTCCAAAACCGCACTGGATCTCGTCCAGCACCAGCAGCGCGCCGACCTGGTCGCACCGCTCCCGGAGCGCCCGCATCCAGGCTGCGTCCGGCGCCCGCACGCCCGCCTCCCCCTGTATGGTTTCCAGCACCACGCAGGCCGTCTGGCTTCCGATCCGGGCAAGGTCCCGGGTATCGTTGTGTCGCAGGTGATGTATCCCCGGCAGCAAGGGACGGAAGGCATTCCGCCAGTATTCGTCCCCCATCAGGCTGAGCGCGCCCTGGGAGGAACCGTGATAGGCCTCCAGGAAGCCCACGATCTCCGTCCGTCCCGTGGCACGTTTAGCGAGCTTCATCGCGCCTTCGACCGCCTCTGTTCCGGAATTGGTAAAGTACACACAGTTCAGCGACGGTGGCAAGTGCTCCGCCAGCAGACGCGCGTAACCGACCTGCGGCGTCTGCACCGTCTCGCCGTACACCATCGTATGCAGGTAGCGATCCGCCTGGTCCTTGATCGCGGCCACCACGGCCGGATGCCGGTGTCCGACGTTACAAACGCTGATGCCTCCGATCAGGTCGATATATCGTTTACCCTTCGCATCCCACAGATACGATCCTTCCGCCCGCACGAATTCCAGGGCCAGGGGCGCTTCCGAGGTCTGGGCCACGTGCCGGAGGAACAGGTCTCTTTGGTTCATAGGCCCCAAAGGTACTAATCGTCGTCGTCCCCGGATGTGGCTCGCCCCGCCAGGTATTCACGGACTTCCGCATCGAGCTGGCGGGTATCGATCGCCCGCGTTGCATATACGCCGGTGACGCGGGTTTCGCGGTCGAGGATCACCTGTTTGCTACCGACGGGATAAGGGCCGACGACGCCCAGGTAGCTGCTATCCGTGTATCGAACGGAAAACAGCAGGAACTTGGCCTTCTTTCCCTGGTATGTATAAACGCCCTCCCGCAGAAAGGTCATCGGCTTGTGGGAGTCGTCGTCCTCGTCGCTTGTGGCTTCATCCAGGTAGCACTCGGCAAAGGCCCTCTGGGTGAAGTAGGCTGGTGGAAAAATGGCTTGACGGCCACTACGCGAAAGGGTGTCGTACAACTCCAACCGGTAGGTGGGACTGGCCGCCAGGGGCGTGACCGACGCCATGGAAAGGGTATCCCCCATTCCAATCAACACTCCTACGGACGCCGATTTTTCCCCCGGAGTGCCGGTAGCCAGCGCCCTGCGAAAGAAGTTCCTGGCGGCTGTGTCCCGGAAGCGTCCCAGGAAATCCGTCAGTCTCCAAAAGTTATAATCGCCATCCGAGGTATCTCCCGCATAACGCGCCAGGTGACCATAGCCCGCGTCCAGGAGGGTTCTCTCGTATGTCGCAAAATCCGTAAGCGCCAGGCTGCTGCTATCCAGAACACAACTACACAAGGAGAACAGCGGGGCGCACAGCAGGGAATCGCCCGCAAATGGCAGCAAACCGGGGAGTATCCTTACCGCCAGCTTTGGATTCCGTTCCAGGTCCGACATAACGGAATAAGACTGACCCCGGGTCGGTCTTTTAAACGTCAATAGCTCCAGCAGCGTATCCACACCGGCGGGCGTCCCGAGACCCGAAGCGAGCTCGAGCAGCTCGTACCGCCGTTCTTCTTTTTCCGGACGGAGATTCCGGTAGGCGGCTCCGACCTGGGGCAGGTCCCGGTCCGTCAAGGTCACCCGGATCGCCGATTTCAACCGCCTCGACCAATAAACGGGCTGCCCTTCCGGCTCTCCATCGGACAGCGTTTTCAGCGCCTCGGGCAGGTCCTTTTCCCCGAAGGCCGCGGTATCCAGGTAGTCCGCCGCCACCGCCTGTGTCGCCGAATCCCCGGTACGCAAATCCCGCAGGAGCTTCGCCGGGCCGGCGGCGGGGAAACCCCGGAACGCCGATGGCTCCCGGAGCCGGAGCGAATCGAAAAAGAGGTTGGCCGCGATCGTATGCGTGCGTCCGGGCAACAGGAAAGCCATTTGTTTATACAGCTTGTCCCCCACGAGAAAATAGGCGCCCCTTTCCACCCGGCCCGAATTCTCCTGATACGATTCGAAGGTCAGCATCGTCCGGCCCTGCCGCTGGGTATAGGTATAGGCGGGCGCATTCTTTTTTCCAAAGGAAACAAAGAGTATCCTCCGGAGAAACGCCGTATCGCTCGACGCAAAGGCGTAAGGGCTTAGCGGAACGACCGACATCGAGTAGGTTTCCATGCGGACCGTGTCCACCCAGCGCCATTCCTCCGGGTCGTCTTCGTTGGCCAGAAAACGGTCCGGGGCCTTGACCGTATACGTCCCTTGCGGACCGGTCTCGGTCGCCACGGGCATTTCGCCGAAGGGCAACAGGGAGAACGACGCCATGAAAGAATACCATTCGGGTCTTAACCGCTCTTCCGTGGCGCTGAAACCCATGAGCGTATATTGGTAGTTTTCCCTCTTGATGATATACCCCGTAACAAAGGCGTCCTTCAACCGGGCCTGCAGCCACAGGGACTGGCAACCCAAAACGACCGTGTCCCTGGTAACGATATTGCTGTCTCCTCTTGCCAGCCATACGTCCTTTATACGTTCCAGTGTGCCATACAGGCTGACGGAGTCGCCCTTGAGGCTAAAGCCCGGGTGCGCCCGTGAAAGGGTTGCCGTAAACATATTCCCCGTTCCCGGGTCGATGATCGTATGCACATCCGCATTGGACAGCGACCCGGATGTCGGCTGGATATTGTCCCGGCCCGGGTACTGGTAGCTGCAAAACCGGTCGGGGACCGTCATCGTATGCCAGGCGGCGCCTGTCTGGGGAGCAAACATCGTGAAGGAGCCAAAAAAGCGATCCTTGGCTGGCCCCGAAACAAAGGCCTTGTCCTGACCGACCATGGCCACGAAATAGATGTGCTTGTCCGTGACAAAAAAGCGGGTCCGCATATACAGCCCCTGGGCTTTGCTATAGATCTCCGCCTCCAGTCCCCTGGCCGAATCCTGGACGATGGGCGTTTTCTTTATCGTGACGGCGCCAAGCTTTTGGATCATACGCTTCAAACCGTCCTCGAGTATGCTGTCGCCGTTCGTTTTTGTCAGTTGGATCAACATGGCGCCTGCCCCGCATTCGAAAAGCTGGTTCTTCGTCATATCCATGTACACCTTCAGCTGCACGCCGTTCCCACCGGCATAGTCCTGGGCGGCGCCGGGGAAAGCAGCCTCGTACCCATCCGACTCCGACCTGAGGGTCGTCCATTCCTTTTCACTTCCGCGGCTGAATACATACGAACCTGGTTCGGCCCTTTTGGCGGAAAGAACGGGCGACACCAGGTACCCTTCCCTCCTCAACAGCGATATCAACCCCGAATCGCCGCCCAGGTGGGCGGCGCCCACCGCCACGAAATACGTACCGGTCTTGAACAGGCTGTCCATGCTGCGCTGCATCACGCGGTTCCGCTTAAACAAGCTGACGAGCTCGGAGGAGTCCGAGCCGAACTCCATGATCGAATCGACCAGCGGCAGGTTCGCCTGGCAGTAGACATCGATCAGGTTGTCGGTGAATTTCTTGTCGTGACCGCCGTCGTCCGTGAGCGTGTGCGGGTCGAAGCTGCCTTCCATTTCCGACAGCAGCGCCTCCTGGTCTTCGGGCCGTTCCAGCCCCGCGATCCGTTTGTCCCGGTCCCTGGCGATGCTGTACAGATAGGCGTCCATGAAGGCGGGCATGTCGTCTTCCCGCCGCTGGGGTATGGAGAGCTTTTCCTTGAGTATAAAGGCGTCCTTGGCCGTCAGCTTGTCCGCATTGATTCCCAGCTCTTTTTGGACCCGCGCGTTTAGCTTTGCCATCTCCGCCTTGCTCAGCACGTCTTTTAGCATCTTTTGCTGCGACTGCTCCACCGCGTGGCGGAAGATCATCCCCGTCAGGCTGTCGGGGTGCACTTCCATGGCAAACCCATCCGCGTTCTCCAGCGCGATATACAGCGAATCGGGGAAATAGAACGCCCGCTTGATGGCCAGGTGCATCGTCCCAAAGAGATAACACGGTTTTTGGAGGGATTTACCCTGCACGCGCCACAGCAGCGTATGTTGGGTGATGGGCGGCTGGGTCGTTTGACCGGATGCACAAAAGCATTGTGCGATAATCAGGGCAGAGGCAAGGAAGGAACGCATAAAAGGTTTTTCGACGGATCAAAATATTTCCTGAAAATTACACCCGTTTTTCTTTCTTTTGAAAAAAATACGACTATGCCCGTCATCTTACCCGTCAAAGGCGTCGATCCCCGCTGGGGCGAGAATTGTTTTATCGCACCCAACGCCACCATCGTCGGCGACGTCGTCATGGGCGATGACTGCAGCGTCTGGTTCAACGCCGTCGTCCGAGGAGACGTCAACAGCATCCGGCTCGGCAACCGCGTCAACGTCCAGGATGGAGCCGTGATCCACTGCACCTTCGAAAAAACCAAGACCATCGTTGGCAACAACGTATCCATCGGCCACAACGCCATTGTCCACGGCTGCCAGATCGACGACAACGTCCTCGTCGGCATGGGCGCCATCATCATGGACAACGCCCACATCGGCAGCAACTCGATCATCGCCGCAGGCGCCGTCGTCCTCGAAGGCACCATCGTAGAGCGCGGCGTCATCTACGGAGGCGTCCCCGCCCGCAAGATCAAAGACATCCCCCAGGACCTCATCTCCGGCCAGATCGAGCGCATCGCCAAGAACTACCTCCACTACTCCTCCTGGTTCAAATAGCCCCGCGAACGTTCACTGCGGTCGTCGGCGCGTTTAGGCTCCAGTCGGAGCGGTCGGGCCTCTTTTTCCCCGTTTTTGCCAAACATTTGGCAAAAACGGGG
>NZ_DATJIY010000129.1:0-41259 GCF_035492835.1 Dinghuibacter sp. | reverse complement strand
CGGTGTGGTAAGCACAACGGTAAAAGCCACATCATTTCCATTGATAATCACATCTTTAACCATGTTAAGCGTTACTATATCCTTGCCCAGGTCGGGCTCCTGCACGTTACTCAATGCCTTCAAAACTTGTTGTTCCGTCATCATTTATACATTTGTTAAAAAAACGTCTCCCCTGCAAAATTAACCATTGATCATCTTACTTTGTTGATCTAAAAAAAAGGGGGTAATTTGCCCGTTCAGACCCAGAGTCATTGTATGAAGAGATTGCTGAAATTATGTCTGCTTGGGGTAATCGGCCTCCTACCTGCCTCAAAAACCTTCGCCCAGTTCGAAAACTTCAAGGATTCGGTCGTTGAAATCGTGGGTATAGTCATGTCCGGGGACAGCCTGAAAGCCCTCCCGGGCGCGACCATCCAGGTCAAGGGCGAACGCCGGGGCGCGGTTACCAACGAACAGGGTGTTTTCAGCCTCGTGGTCCTCAAAGGGGACGTCCTCGATTTCAGCTTTGTGGGTTATACGTTCATGGAAAAAAAGATCCCGACCGACATCGCGGGTAACCAATACAGCGTACTGGCGGTGATGTCCCCCGACACCAGCCACTACCTCCCCACCGTGGTGATCCGGCAACGGCCCACCCGTGAACAGTTCGAGCGCGACTTTGTGACCATGGAGTTCAAGGACGACGCCCTGGCCACGGCCGACAAGAACATGGACCCCAAGCAACGGGAACGCCTCATGCGTACCCTTCCGCGGGACGCCAAGGACATGACCAACTACCAGCTCACCCAACAGGCCCGGAGCATGTACTACACCGGTCAGGCGCCTCCGCAGAATATCTTCAACCCCTTCGCCTGGAACGAGTTCATCAAGGCCTGGAAACGGGGTGACTTCAAAAATAATTCCGACGAATAACGATTGCTGCCATGCCAAAAGATCCATCCGTAGCGGTGATCGGGGCAGGTACCATGGGCAACGGGATCGCGCATTCCTTTGCCCAGTACGGCTTTACGGTCACGCTTATCGACATTTCCCAGGAACGCCTGGATAAGGCGCTCCAGACCATCGGCGCCAACCTGGACCGCCAGTTAGCCAAGGGGACACTTACGGACACCGCGAAAACGGAGACCCTGAGGCGCATCCGCACCTCGACCTCGCTGGCGACGGGCGTCGCGGACGCCGGTCTCGTCGTCGAGGCCGCCACCGAAGACGTGGCCATAAAGCTGCAGATCTTCGCCGCCATCGACAAGGCGGCCCCGGCCGACGCCATCCTCGCCTCCAACACCTCCTCCATCGGCATTTCGAAAATCGCAGCCGCTACCGCTCGACCCGGCAAGGTCATCGGGATGCACTTCATGAACCCCGTCCCGGTCATGAAGCTCGTGGAGGTGATCAACGGCTACGCCACTGAAGCGGCTGTCACCGACACAGTCGTGGCGCTTTCCCGCCGCCTGGAGAAAGTACCCTGCGTGGTGAACGACTACCCAGGCTTCGTCGCCAACCGCATCCTCATGCCAATGATCAACGAAGCCATCATCAGCCTGCACGAAGGCGTGGCGGGGATCGAGGCCATCGACACGGTGATGAAGCTGGGCATGGCGCACCCGATGGGGCCCCTTCAGCTCGCCGACTTCATCGGTCTGGATGTCTGCCTGTCCATACTGCGAGTCCTGCACGACGGCTTTGGCCAGCCCAAATACGCCCCGTGCCCGCTCCTTGTCAACATGGTCATCGCCGGCCGCCTGGGCATAAAGAGCGGGGAAGGTTTTTACGATTATTCAGCCGGCGTTAAGAACGCAAAGCCCAGCGCACGCTTCACATGAAAAAGCCGTTACTCGCCATCGCCCTGCTCACCGTCCTCCGTGCCTCCGCCCAGGACGACGCCCTGTTGGAGCGCCTGACCCGCACACCGCTGCACTATGTCGTCCCCCGGGCGGACGTTCCCCCGCGCATCGACGGCACGCTTGGCGACCTGGCCTGGCAACAAGCGCCCTGGACCGATTTCTTTACCGACATCGAAGGCGACATTCGCCCCACGCCGCTCTACCATACCCGCGTCAAGATGCTGTGGGATGACCACTACCTCTATGTGGGAGCGGAGCTCGAAGAGCCCCAGGTCTGGGGGAACGTCTCCCACCACGATGAGGTCGTCTTTCACGACAATGACTTCGAGGTGTTCGTCAATCCCGACAACAACGCCAAGCACTATTTCGAGATCGAGATCAACGCCCTGGCCACGATCTTCGATCTTTTTCTCCCCGAACCCTACCGGTACGGTGGGAACGCCCTGGTCTCCTGGGACGCCGATGGGCTGAAAAAAGCCGTCCACATCAACGGCACACTCAACCGACCCGGCGACACCGACCAGGGCTGGACCGTAGAGCTCGCCATCCCGATCACGTCGATCAGCATCGGCAATGGCCCTGAAGTACCCCAACCCGGCAGCCTCTGGCGCATCAATTTCTCCAGGGTGGAATGGGACACCGAGATCCGGGACGGCCGCTATGTCAAACGCACCGACCCCGCCACCGGCCGGCCGCTCCCCGAGCACAACTGGGTTTGGTCTCCGCAGGGCGTCGTAGACATGCACCTGCCCGAACGATGGGGCTACCTGCTCTTTGCAGGCGACAGCGCCATGACGTTTTCGCTCCCCGCCACCGAGGCCCTCAAGAACCGTCTTTGGGAAGTATTCTACCGCGAGCAGATGTACCGCCACGCGCACGACGCTTTCGCCGACGCCGCCACACTAGCGGTGCCGGCCGACCCCCGCTACGCGCTCTCGATCGAGGCGACGACGCACACGTTCAAGGCATTCCTTTCCGCCATCGACAATGGCGAAACCTGGAGCATCGATCCCATGGGAAATATCCGCCGCGAAAAATAGGCCCGCGCTTTGCCCCGGGTCCCCCGCGCGTTACTGCGCCTTCACCTCCACGGTGTAAAGCTCGCCAAGGCGATACAACGCCTCCGTGAGGCGATTCTTGGGTATCCCCACCACGACACGGCAAAAGAGCTGCGTCTCCTGCTCGATCACCCGCATCTGATGCTGGCGTACCACCTGCATCACGTCATTGAGCTGCGTATAGTCGAAATGTAAAGTATAACGCGCCTCCACCGGTTTGGAGACGATCGGCACCAGCTGGAGCGCCAGCGCCGTAGCGGTTTTATAGGCGTTGATCAGCCCGGGCACCCCCAGCAGCGTCCCCCCGAAATACCGGACCACGATGACCGCGGTATTGGTCAATCCCTTGCTGTCGATCTGCCCGAGTATCGGCCGGCCCGCGCTCCCCGACGGTTCCCCGTCGTCGCCGGCACGGAACTGCAGGCCATCCACACCGAGCCGGTAGGCGTAACAGTGATGTTCCGCCTTGGGATGTTCCTTTTTGACCTGCTGCAACCGGCTCTTGACATCCACGGTATCACCTACCGGGTAGGCATACGCGATAAAACGGCTGCCCCGGTCCTTGAACTCGGCCATCGAAGGCTTCTCAATGGTATTGTACGTATCCATATATGTCGTCCTCACCCAGCCGCATGTTCCAGTCAAGCTTCGCCCGCGGCAGCACAGGTGCCGGAATCCCCCCCGGCAGGTTGACCGTGGACGACCGGATCAACCGGATCTCGTCCCACAGCCCTTCGGCAATAAAGGCATTCAACAACCGTGCCCCGCCCTCCACGAGCACACTCTGTATCGACCGCCGGTGCAGGTCCTCCAGCACCTCGGCCAATACCCGCGTCTCATACACCAGCGTAGGCGCCGCGTTATCGAAAATACGCAGCCCGCCGGGCAGGTCGCGCCCCAGCACCACCCGCGTGGGACTGGCGCCCGGCCACAGCCGGTTTGTCAGCGACGGGTCGTCCACGAGCGCCGTATGGCCGCCCACCAGTATGGCCGCCTCTTCGCTCCGCCATCGGTGCACCAGCCGGTTCGACCATCCATTGGATACAGGCACGCGTTCCCCCACCCTTCCGATGGCGCTATCCGCGCTTTCCGCCCACTTCAGGACGATATAGGGTCTGCGCTGTATATGATAGGTAAAAAAACGCCGGTTCAACGCCGCGCATTCCTGTTCCAACACCGGCTGTATAACGGTCACGCCCGCTTTCTCCAGTTTGTCTATCCCCTTCCCGTTGACCTGCGGAAAAGGATCGCGCACACCCACCACCACCTTTGGTATGCCCTTTGACACCACCAGGTCCGCACAGGGCGGCGTCTTGCCGTGATGCGCGCAGGGCTCCAGCGACACATACAACGTCGACGCCCCCAGCAGCGCCGCTGCCGTCGCAAACCCGTGCGTGGCCCCTTGTGCAAACCGCTCCTCCGCGTCCCGGATACAATTCGGCTCCGCGTGCGCCTGCCCGTATTTCTTATGATACCCCTCCCCGATGATCGCGTCCCCGTAAACCAGCACCGCTCCCACCATGGGATTGGGCGCAACGCTCCCCGCCCCCAGCTCCGCCAGCTCCAGGCACCGCCGCATATACTTCTCGTGGACCATCATCCTGCAAAAATAGTACGTTTGCACCCATGACCACCGGCTCCGCCTACGAATCCTTCGCCCAAGCCCTCCGCGCGGTCTACGACCCCCGCGAAGCCGCCTCGATCGCCGACCTCGTATTCGAGAGCCGTTTCGGCCTGCGCCGCATGGACCGCGTCCTCCGCCGCGCCGAGCCCTTCACCGGTCAATCCCGCCTGGAGGCCGACCTCACCGCCCTCCTGGCGCACCGCCCCGTTCAGTATGTCCTTGGCGAAGCCTGGTTCGCCGGGCTGCTGCTACAGGTCGATGAAAATGTCCTCATACCCCGCCCGGAAACCGAAGAGCTCGTCCATTGGATCGCCGCCGACGCACCTGAAGGCGCGCGCATCCTCGACATCGGCACCGGCAGCGGCTGTATCCCCATCGCCCTTTCCCGACGCCTGCCCACCGCGGAGCTGTACGCCCTCGACGTCTCCCCCGGCGCGCTACAGATCGCCCGAAGCAACGCAAACAAATACGCCGCGGCCATCGGCTTCATCCAAGCCGACTTCCTCGACGAGACGACCTGGCCAGGCCTCCCGGACATCGACGTCCTCGTCAGCAACCCGCCCTACATCGCCTACTCCGAAAAACCCACGATGCACGACCGCGTGCTTCTGCAAGAGCCCCACCTGGCCCTCTTCGTCCCCGACGACGACCCCTTATTATTTTACCGGAAAATCGCCCGATTCGCCCAAACACGTCCGAACCTGACCCTCTACGTAGAAATAAACGAAGCGCTCGGCCCCCGGACCGTAGCGCTCTTCGAAGCCGCAGGGCTCCGACAGGTGACGTTGAAAAAAGACATGCAAGGCAAGGACCGTATGGTCCGCGCTCAAAATTATTGACCTTTATTATCCACGGACAATACAGTACGGGCATTCAGCTCCCGCGCAATGCGCATCACCGCCACCACGTCGTCGACGGGCACCGACTTGTCCGCGTTGATGACGATCGACGGCGTCTCGCCCGCCGTGGTGGATTCACGCGCCAGGACCGGCGCCAGCTCCGCTTTGAGCTGGTCGATGGCCACCTTGTTGGTCCCGACGTAGTATTGCTGATTCGCGTCGATGGAGACGACGACGGTTTGCTTGGCTTTGGTATCGCTCTTCGACTTGGGCTGCGAAAGGCGGATGACGTTCGGGTTGGCGAGCGTGGAGACGATCAGGAAGAACATCACCAAAATGAACAGGATGTCGTTGAGCGCGTCCGTGCTCACTTCCGCCTCGTGGGCCCTCAAACGTCGGTTGCGAAGCTGCATGAGTGTAGGGGTTTAGCGGGTGGGTTCCTGTAGGATATCGATGAAGTCCGAGCTGGCGCGCTCGATCTTGTTGGCGGTCTTGTCGATCTGGGTATTCAGGTAGCTGTGGGCCACGAACGCCAGCAGACCGATGATCAGACCGGTGGCGCTGGTGATCATCTTTACGTAGATACCGCCGGCGATGGTGTTCAGGCTGAATTCACCGGTCGAGTTGATCTCATAGAAGAGCTGGATCATCCCCACGATCGTCCCGAGAAACCCGAACATGGGTGCGATGCGCGCGATGACGGTCAGGATGCCCAGGTTTTGCTCCATCTTATAGATTTCCAAATTGGCCACGTTCTCCATGCTCTTTTCGATGGCGTCGATCGGCTTGCCGACGCGTTGCAGCCCCTTGTCTATCACCCGGGCCACGGGGTTGGGCGTGTTCTTGGCGAGGCTACGCGCGGCCGTTATGTTCCCGTTCATGATGTGGTCCCGGATGATATTCATGAAATTCTCATCCGTTTTCGACACCTTTTTGATGTAGAACAGCCGCTCGAAGAACACGAATACCGCGATGAGGCTCAACAGCCCCAGCGGCACCATCATCCAGCCGCCCTTGATCAGCAGGTCGATGACGTTCATCGTCTGGACGGGGGCGGCAGTGGACTGGGCGTGGGCCAGGGAGTCGGTTATTTTACGGACAGAATCACCGGTCAATTGGAGCAAAATAGGGGTCATTCCTGGAATGATTTATGGGCAAATGTAATGGTTGCGGTCTTTTACTAACGCAAAATCCTGTTAATTAGTATCCGGCTTTGCCGAATCGCCGCGCTTCGCGGAGTCGGCCGTCTTCGACAGGCTCATTTGCTGAAACGCCATGATCTGGTCCATGGTCCGCTGCATGCCATCGCTGGAGCCATCCAGAAAGATGACGTTGCCCTTGCCGACCTCGGCAAAATTCTTAAGCGCCTCGGTCCACATGCTGAAGAGGATCACGTTCGTGTCGAGGTTCGCCTGTTTCATTTCCTCCGCCGCGTGGCTCATCCCTTTGGCGACTTCCTCCCGGAACAGCGCAACCCCCTGGCCCCTGAGACGTGCAGCCTCGCGTTCGGCTTCAGCCGCGATCTTGATGGCGTTCCCCTCGGCTTCGGCGGCCTTGGTCTTGGTGATCAGCAGGGCCTGGCCTTCGTTTTCAGCGGCGGCTTTCAGGTTATTCGAGGCCACAACCCGGCTCATCGAATCCATGATGGCCTTGTCGAAGGTGATGTCGTTCATTTGCAGGTCGAGCAGGTGGTATCCCCATTCCTCCAGCGCGTGATCGAGCTGTTCCTTTACGAACTCCACGATTTCACGGCGGAGACCGAGGATCTCGCTTTGTTTTTTGGTGGCGACGAAAGCCCGGATGGTGCCTTCTATCGTCCGCGTAAGGGCTTGCATAAAGTCCCTTTCGGCGATGAATTTGAAGGCCACCTTTTTGATGGTTTCTTCGTCCGCGTTTTGCACCGCGTACAGGAGCATCGCCTTGAAATACACGTTGGCCTGGTCCATCGTCACGGCCTGGAACTCCATTTCCACCGAGCGGTTCTGGACGCTGATGCGACGATAAATTTGTTCGATGATCGGGATCTTGAAATTCAGCCCCGGCCGGAGCACGCGCCGGTAGCTGCCGAAGAGGGTAACGACGGCGACGTTGCCCTGTCCGACGGTGACGAGGCCGGAGAGGACGATGATCACCAGCAGGATCAGTCCGATGATGGGCACAAATGGTATTTCCATGTTAACTATTTTCCTCCCACACGCGCACCAGGTGGACCAGCGTCTCCACCGCGGCCTCCATATCCGACACACCGATCCATTCCCGGCGGGAATGGATCCCCTGCATACCGGTGAAGATGTTGGGACAGGGCAGCCCCATATGGCTCAGCCGGCTGCCGTCGGTGCCACCACGGATACTTTCCATCCGTAGCGGCAACCCCGCCCGCCGGATGGCTTCCGCAGCGTACTCGATCACCTGTGGATACCGGTCCAGCACCGGTTTCATATTGCGGTATTGTTCGGTCACGTGAAACGCCATCGTGGCGCCGGGATGCTCCTGCACCACGCGTTGCGCCAGGTCGTACAGCGCGCGCGCGTGGTCTTTGAGCCCGTCCACGGTAAAATCCCGTACGATGAATTCGAGGACGGCCTTTTCGGCAACGCCCTCGACGTGGACGGGATGGAAAAAACCTTCCCGGCCCGAAGTGACCTCCGGCGCCAACCGGTCCTTTGACAACGCCGCCAGCAATGAACCCGCTACCTTCAGCGCGTTCACCATTTTCCCTTTGGCATAACCCGGGTGCGCGCTTACGCCCGTGATCTCGATCCGGACTGCGTCCGCGTTAAAAGTTTCATCTTCCAGCGAGCCCGAAGGGCCGCCGTCCAGGGTGTAGGCGTAGTCCGCCCCCAGACGCGCCAGGTCGACCTTGGCCGTGCCCCGGCCCACCTCTTCGTCCGGGGTGAACAGGATGCGGATGGCCCCGTGTGGGATTTCCGGGTGCCGGAGCAGGTAGTGCGCCAGGTCCATGATGATCGCCACGCCGGATTTGTCGTCTCCGCCCAGCAGGGTGGTCCCGCTGGCGGTAATGATATCGAGCCCGATATGCTCCTTCAAATAGGGAAAATCTTCCACCGTGATCACCCGCGAGGGGTCGTCCGGCAACACGATAGGCGTCCCGTCATACCGCCGGTGCAGGATCGGCTTCACCCCCGCCCCGCTACAATCCGGAGCGGTGTCCACATGGGAGCAAAAACAGACCACCGGCACCACCTTGGCCGTGGTGGCCGGTATCGTCGCATATACGTAACCGTACGCGTCCATGGACGCGTCGGCCACGCCTATCGCATGTAGTTCCTGGACCAGCAGACGGGACAGGTCTTTTTGACGCTCGGTGGAGGGATACGTTTGCGACTGGGGGTCGCTCTGCGTATCTATCTGCACATAGCGGAGAAAGCGCTCCGTAACGGTAAAGGCATAGTCCAGGGCCATGGTTATACGATCTCCGCCAGGGTGATATCGAACACCAGTTCCTTACCAGCCAGGAAGTGATTGCTGTCCAGGACCACCACGTCATCCTTGACAGCGGCAATGGTCACCGGTATGTGCTGACCCGACCCGTTGGTCATCGTCAGCTGCATCCCGACTTCCGGCGTCAGGTCCTTGGGGAAACGATCCCGCGGGAATTCCATCAGCAGTTCCTCGTTATATTCTCCGTAGGCCTCACCGGCCGGTATGTTGACTGTCTTTTTATCGCCGGGCGACATCCCGACGACAGCGGCGTCAAAGCCCTTGATCATCTGACCCGCCCCGACCGTGAACTCGAGGGGCGCGCGTCCTTCGGAAGAGTCAAAGGTTTCTCCATTGGTCAGCTTTCCATGATAATGCACACGAACCTTGTCCCCCTTTTTTACTTGTTGCATATATTGCTATTTTAAAAGATTGCTTGCAATTTAGCATCTTTGACCTCGCAAAACGAGCCATATGGTAAAAATCTGCGCCCTCTTGTGGATAAGCTTCGCCTGTTTAGGGCCGTGTACCGCCCAGACCCCGGGCGCCGCCCGTATGGACCAGTACCTCCACCTCCTGGAAGGTAAGCGCATCGCCGTTTTTGCCAACCAAACTTCCCTCGTCGGCCAGACCCATCTCGTCGACACCCTCCTGAAAAAGGGGCTGACGGTTGTGCGTATCTTTTCACCCGAGCACGGCTTCCGTGGCAATGCGGACGCGGGTGAAGCCGTAAACGGCGGACGCGACTCCGCCACCGGCCTGGAAGTGGTTTCCCTCTATGGCAACCACCTCAAGCCAACCAGGGCCGACCTGACGGACATCGACGTCCTGGTCTTTGACATACAGGACGTGGGCGTCCGTTGGTATACGTACATTTCCTCCCTCCAATACTACCTGGAAGCTGCGATGGAAAACGGTAAACCCCTGATCCTGCTCGACCGGCCCAACCCCAACGGATTTTATGTGGACGGACCCGTCCTGGATCCCGCCTACGCTTCGTTTGTCGGCATGCAACCCATTCCCGCGGTCTATGGGATGACGCTGGCCGAGTATGCCGGCTATCTGATCGGAGAGCGACGGATTTCCTTAGTCCCCGCGCGTGGCTTCCACCTCTACGTCGTTCCCTGCCTGGGTTATACGCACCATAGCCGCTACCAGCTCCCCGTACGTCCTTCGCCCAACCTCCCCGACATGCAAAGCGTCTATCTATACACCAGCCTCTGCTTCTTCGAGGGGACCCCGGTCAGCGTCGGTCGCGGCACCGACAAGCCCTTTCAATGTTATGGGAACCCCCTCTTTCCACGAGACGGCTATGCCTTCACCCCCCATAGCCTGCCCGGCGCCAAAAACCCGCCCCAGAAAGACAAGACCTGCTATGGCGAAGACCTCTCACGGGCCCGGATAGAACCCCGCATCCAACTCCGATGGCTCCTCGAGGCGTACCACCAATATCCCGCCAAAGATTCTTTTTTCACGCCTTTCTTCACCAAACTCGCCGGCGGCCCTACCCTGGCCACGCAGATCCGCTCCGGTCTGTCCGAAAAGGAAATCCGCCGCTCCTGGGAACCCGCCCTCCAGGCATTCCGTGCCATTCGCGCCAAATACCTATTGTACCCCGACTGAGACGCGTTTATTTTATATTTTCGCCCCATGCGAAAAAAATGGCAGGACCTCCGGATCGTATTTATGGGCACCCCCGAGTTCGCGGTGGCCTCACTGGAAGCGCTTCTACAAGCGGGAGCCAACGTCGTCGGCGTAGTTACTGCCGTGGACAAGGCCGCCGGCCGCGGGTTGCAGCTCAACCAAAGCGCCGTAAAGAAGTATGCGGCAGCCAAAAAGATCCCGCTCCTCCAGCCCCCTAACCTGAAGAGCGAAGAATTCCAGGCCAACCTGGCCAAATGGAAGGCCGACGTCCAGGTTGTGGTCGCCTTCCGGATGCTCCCGGAGGCCGTCTGGAACATGCCCCCCATGGGCACCATCAACGTCCACGCCAGCCTGCTTCCGCAATACCGGGGCGCCGCCCCGATCAACTGGGCCGTCATCAACGGGGAACCTGAAACCGGGGTTACGACCTTCCTCCTGCAGCACGCCATAGACACCGGCAACATCCTGTTGCAATCGGAAGTCCCCATCGGCCCCAAAACTACGGCCGGCGAGCTCCACGACACCCTGATGGTGGAGGGCGCCAAATTATTGGTAAAAACGCTGGAACAGCTGGGCGATGGCACGCTTACGCCCACGCCCCAAAAGGTGGAGGACCCGTCGAAGCTGCGTCACGCACCCAAGATCGAAACCGATACCTGTCGCATCGACTGGTTCCAACCCGTAGAAAAAATATACAACCAGATCAGGGGTCTCAGCCCATATCCCACCGCCTTTACGCAGATGGAAATGCGCCTGGTCAAGATCTTCGAAGCCGAGATGGAGATCGTTTCCCCATCCAAGCTACCGGACCCAGGCTCCTACATGACCAACGGGAAGTTCCTGAAATTCACCGCTATAGACGGATACATAGTCGTCAAGGACCTACAGCTCGACGGCAAGAAAAGGATGAAGGTCGACGAGTTCCTGCGGGGCTTCCGCCCGCGCCTCCGCTCCGCCGGGGATTAGACCGCCCCGCGAGCGGTCCTGGGCCCGTCCGGGCGCTTATTTCGCGTAAGTGATCGACGCCGTGAACCGGTCCGTATTGGCGCCCAGCTGGCTGACCGCCGCGTCGCTGAGGACGATGAGCATCCCTGAATTCTGTTTGATATCGGCGATGTCCCCAAGGACCTTTGCAAAAACCACTTTGTTATTGCTCAAATTGGTCACTTTTACGACCGTCCCCCGTTCCACCCCCTTCATAAGGGCGTAGAATTTCCCATTGTCCCAACCGCTGGTGCTCTTGAACACCCCAGCCAGCCCATTCGTGCTGCGGGTCTTCCGTCCTTCGTCGGTTTGGCTCAGATAATCCGGATGGAAGGAGCCTTCGCCGTTGTACCGCGGTGACGCCGCCGGGACTTCCGGCACCGCCGGATGCGTGGGCGTAAGCGTCGGCGTCCCATGCGCAACGGCCGTCGTTTCCGGAGCCGGGGCGGGCGGCGGCGCCACTTTTTTCTTCTTTACCGGTGCGGGCGCCGGCGCTGCTACCGTCTTTGCCGGCGTCACCAGCGGGTCGACCGATCCCGCGTCGCCGGGCGTCCCAGCCGTCGTCCCTGCGTCCGGGGTCTTCACCTCCGGTGTCTTCGTCGTGACCGGCGCCTTGCTCACCGGCGTCACGGGTTTTTCCATCACGGGCTTTTCCGTAGCGGCCACGGCTTCCCCGGCCGGCGCCGAAACCGCCGGTCCCCCGGTGGCCAGCGGCGACTCGCCCTTATTGACCTTCAGATAGCCTGCCAGGACCTTCTTCCCTTCCGCCATACGGTATACCGGCACCAGTACCTGGATCGCCGCGTCCTTCTTTTTGACCGACGTAAAATTTTGGTCCTTCAGCGGGACCTTGATGACCTGGCCGATGCTCAGACCGCCGTTCAGGGCGAGCCCATTGAAAGGTGCGATGACCTTCGGGCTGATATTGAAAAGCCTGCCGATGCTGTAAAAATTTTCTTTGGGAGCCACCTGGTGGGTGAGGTAAAGCCCTTCTGCGTTGCGTTGCACGATCAGATCGGCTGTCTGCGCCTTCGCTACGGCAGTCCCGCACCAAACTGCCATTCCCAACAGCGCCAAACGAAACCGCGTCATAGATAGCATGATTTTAGGTTAAACACGCTGCAATAATAAATAATTCTTTAAATCCTCCCCCGGGAAACGTAACATTGCTGTCCTTCCGTATGGCAAAAGAGAAAAAATTTTATGTAGTCTGGCAAGGGCGTAAACCCGGTGTCTATGACAACTGGGCCGACGCCAAAGCCCAGATCGACGGCTTTCCGGATGCCCGTTATAAGGGTTTTCCCACCCAGCCGGAGGCGCAAACCGCCTTTCGCGGCAACAGCGCGTCCTACATCTTCAAGGGCGCAAAAGCTGAGCCAAAAGCGCCGCGCGCCGGCCTCGGCGTCCCCATCAAAGACAGCCTATGCGTGGACGCCGCCTGGAATACCGCGACCGGTGCCATGGAATACCAGGGTGTATACTACAAGACCGGCGACCTGGTGTTCAGACAGGGCCCCTATGCCGACGGTACCAACAACGTCGGCGAATTCCTCGCCATCGTCCACGCCCTGGGTTATTGTAAAAAGAAAGGCCTCCTCCTGCCCATCTACAGCGACAGCCGCAACGCCATCGGTTGGGTCGCCCAGAAAAAAGCCAACACCAAGCTCGAACGCACCCACCGCAACGCTGAACTATTCGACGTGCTCCACCGCGCCGAACAATGGCTAAAGGACAACAGCTATCGGAATCCGATCCTCAAATGGGAAACGAAGGCGTGGGGCGAGAACCCCGCCGACTTCGGGCGGAAGTAGCCCGACGGCTCCCCCCCTGCGGCCGTCCCGCCTCAGCGCTTCAATACGCGCCACGGTTTCGGCCAGTAGTTGTTGATCCGCCCCGGCAGCACCTTCACCCAACCGAGGCCATGCCCCTCAAAGGTGACCAGCGCCCATCCCTGTGGCGCGCCTTCGATACGCAGGTCGTCCTTGCGCAGATAAGCCAATGCCTGCTCCAGCGTCAGCTCCAGCCGGGGCGCCGGCGAACCGACCAGCGACGACAGCGCCAGCGCGGGATCGGGAACCAGCTCCTTACGCGTGGGCTGTCCCACGGCGACGCCGGCTTCCCGAACCGGCAGGACGGACCCCAGCCACGCCATGTCCGCGGCGAGCGCCGCCGGAAGGGCGCGGATGGTTTCTCCTGTCAGCAGGTAGTCGTAGTCGTCCGGCGACGACAGCCATGCGCGCGCCGGTTCGGCCTCCCTTCTGCTTAAAAAGGACGCCGGGCGAAGGCTCCGGGATGCCGGACCGACCGCGCCGGTCTTCTTCAGACAAGCCATGAACAAGCCCTCGCCTTCCAATAAATAGGGGTAAAAGCGATACCCGCTCTTCCCGGACGCTACGATTCCCCAGGCGGGGTCCAGCTTCACCGGCAAGGGCTCCGCGGCAAACTGCCTGGTCAGCCAGTCGACGATGGCCTCGTTTTCCCTGAAGGAATAGGAACAGGTGGAATAGATGAGCAGGCCGCCTTCCTTCAGCGAGCACCACAAGTCCGCCAGGATACGCTGCTGGCGCTGACCGCACATTTCCACCAGCTCCGGCGACCACTCCCTGATGGCTTCCGGCTCCCGGCGGAAAAGCCCCGATCCGCTGCACGGCGCATCCACCAGGACAACGTCGAAAAAAGCGGCGGCGGCGCCCAACGCCCGCGGATCGGCCGAGGTCACAACCACGTTGTCCCCGCCCCAGCGTTGCATATTTTCAGATAGGATTCCTACCCTTGCCCGAATCACTTCGTTGCTCACCAGAAGGCCGTCGCCCACCAACGCCTGCAGGTGCGTGCTCTTACCCCCCGGTGCCGCGCAGGCATCCAACACCCGCGGTGAGGGAACGCCCCCCGCATGCTGGCGGAAGGCCTGCTCGACAAACATGCTGGAGGCTTCCTGTACATAGTAGCGGCCGGCATGCCACGACGGATCGAGGATAAAAGAAGGCCGTGAAGCCAGGTAGCGGCCCGCGGGGCACCAGGGCACAACGCGCGACCCCTCCGGACCGGCGCCGCCTTTCGCCGGGTTCACCCGCACCGACACCGGCGCTTCCCCCCGCTCGTGCACCGCAACGAAGGCGGCTTCGTCGAACCCCGGCAAACCGCGCAGCGATTCGATCAACGCAACAGGTAACGTCATATCAGCTCAGCACGGGTATAGTCCGGGAATATTTTTTTCGGTATTCGATCGGCGTCAGGCCCGTAATCCGCTTGAACACCTTTCGGAAGGTCTTGATATCCTGGTAACCAGTATCGTACATCAGCGAGGTGATGGTCGGGTTTCCAACCTCAAGCGCCTTTTTGGCCGCCTCGACACGGACACGCTGGAGGTATTCCAGGGGCGTGTTTTGCGTAGCGGTTTTGAAACGTCGGATAAAATTCCGCAGGCTCATATTGATGTGCATAGCCATCTGCTCGACGGAGATCGGGAGGCTGTAGTTCTTGTCGATGTATTCCTGGGCGTTGAGTATCTGCTCATCGGTGTGGCGGAACTGCCCCTGGAAAACCGCGAAATAGGCCTGGCTCTCCCGGTCCATGTCCAGGGAGAACATCTTGCTGGCCCAAATGCCCATGTCCCGCCCGCAGTATTTTTCGATCAGGTAGAGCACCAGGTGAAAAGCGGAAAACGCCCCCCCGCTGGTATACAAACCGTCCTGGTCCGTCATCACCATCCGGGATAGGAACCTGGTATCGGGGTACCGCTGCCGCAGGTCGTCGATGTCCCGCCAATGGGCCGTGCAGCATTTACCGGCCAGCAGCCCGGCTTCCCCGAGAAAGTACACGCCAGAACAAAGGCTGGCTACCTCGAAACCGCGCTGGTGCATGTCCCGCAACCAGTCCAGCAAGGCGCGCTGTTCCGCCAGGACGGTATCGGGGGCCCCAAAAAATGCCGGGGCCATGATCAGGTCGGCGGCCACGAGGTCCGAAAACCGGCAATATCTTATATAAGGCGCCGCCACCGGGAGCAGGCTGTTGGTCTCGCTTTCCCCGACGAGGATGACGCTGAACGCCCTGGGCTTGCCGCTCGCCTCCAGGTACCGGTTCGTGTGCTCCAGCATATCCAATGCTCCGGAGATCGTCGACAGCACGACATCTTTGTGGATTATTATGGCTATGTCCTTCATCTGTCATGGGTTGTTGGTTACAAATATAACGAAAGAGCCCCCCATTCGGGGGGCTCTCCTTGACAGACAGACAAATAATCGTTATTCCTAGGAAAGCTCTAATACCAGTTCGCCGTCCTTTACCCCAACGGAACCGGGTACCCCGTTCCCGGCTTCGGGATCGTTGTACGCCGAGGCGCCGTGTTCGAAGGCATCCAGACCGCCGGGCCCGGTTTCGCCATGGGCTTCGACGCGGAGGTTCCAGGGATGGGGCAGCAGCCGGATCACCCACATCATAGTATAGGCTACCGCAAAGGTGGCGACAACTATGGTAAGGTTTCCTATCAATTGTGCTTTTAGGACGGCCGTTCCTCCCCCGTAGAAGAGACCGGCGACGGGTGCGGAATTATCCGCCCCGGTGGGTCCGGTCGCGCCGTACTGACCGGAAGCAAAAAAACCGAGCGATATGGTTCCCCAGATACCGGCCAGGCCGTGTACGGAAACCGCGCCGACGGGGTCGTCGATCCGGAACCATTCGAAGAGGTATACGCCCGCAAAGACGATAAAGCCGGCTACGAACCCAAGCAGGATAGCGCCCAGCGGGCTGACCCAGTAGCAAGGGCAAGTGATGGCAACCAGACCAGCCAGCATCCCGTTGATGGAGAAAGCCAGGTCGAATTTACCCTTGGTCGGTCCCCACCAGAGTGCGGCCAGCATGGCGCCAAAACCACCGGTACAGGCGGCCAGCGTCGTGTTGGCGGCGATACGGCCGATACCTTGCGCATCCATAGCGGACAAGCTGCTGCCGGGGTTGAAACCGTACCAGCCGAACCACAGCAGGAAGCCGCCGACGGCCGCCAAAGGCAGGTTGTGCGCGGGGGGCAGGCCGCCATTCTTCTTATCGTCCCGGGCAAAGACGCGGCCGATACGTGGCCCGAGCACCATGGCGCCCGCCAGCGATACCACGCCGCCGATGGTGTGTACCACGGTCGAACCCGCGAAGTCACGGAAGCCCTGACCCAGCGAAGGCAGGAAGTTGCCGGCCGAGCCCATGAGGGCGAGGAAGCCATCAGGTCCCCACGCCCAGTGACCGATGATGGGATATATGAAACCGGTAACGCCGATGCTGTACAGGATGTCCCCGCGGAAGCTCGTACGTCCGATCATAGCGCCGGAGGTTATGGTGGAGCAGGTATCTGCGAAGGCGAACTGGAATATCCAGTGCGCCAGCAGCGGGATACCCGTTGCCTCATACGTATCGGGGGCGCCCATCAGGAAGAACCAATGCGTCCCGATAAAGCCGTTCCCGTGGCTGAACATAAAGGCATAGCCGATAGCCCAGAACAATACGCCGCATAGACAGGTGTCGAGGATACACTCCATCAACACGTTCACCGTCTCGCGGGTCCGGGCGAAGCCGGCCTCCAGCATCACGAAACCCGCCTGCATGCCAAACACCAGGAAGGCGGCGACAAGCGTCCACACCGTATTGATCGAATTCATGATGTTGGTCTCGTGCGCGGTGAACGTATCACCGGCGTACGCTTTGCCGACCAGCATATTCGGCAACACCTTCATCAGGAAGAGCACCGCCACCAAACCAAGGATCTTTCCGCCAAAAACGGTCAGGCCAAACCGCCACTTTTCCGCCTTGGTCAGCGCTACGTGCGGTACCGAGGCTCGCTGGTACCGGGAGGGGATCAATTTTCTTAACAACATGTCGTTATTTTTATTGGCTAAATAATGATTACACAACTAGAATGAATAAATAGCGGCTATCAGGAAACTGCCCGCCGTCTTGGTAGGCGTCCCGTTAGACTTGACGAAAATGTTCTGGCTCGCCGCGTCAACGCGCACTTCCGGGATCAGGGTAAACCCATCCACCTTCAGGTTGGCCGACAGGGTGCTGCCAAAAACCGTCCCGCCCGTGCCAAAACCGCTATAGACGGTCAGCTGATCCAGGTCGCTGTGGTACTCTTCCCGGAGCGAAAGCCCAAAGTGGCTGGTCGGGTCGTAGTTCAGGTACAGCGCCGAACCCCACCAGTCCTCGGTGGAGCTATAGACACCCTTGCCCTGGTAGACCTTCTCCACCTTGACCGTACCATTATACCCTCCCGAGAACTTGCTGCCGAGCTTGACGTTGATGACCGCGTCGAACTGATTGCTCTTGGTCGTATCCACGTTCTGACCGCCCACATAATTCAGGTAGAGCTTGAAGTTGTCGCTGGGCGCGTAGCTGTACTGCGCGATCAGGAACTTCTTGTTCATTACGCCGTCCGGCACATACTTGTAGTCAGTCGGATTGGCCACGCCGATCATAAAACCCGACTTGCCGAAGGTGAAGTCCGCCCGTACCCCGGTGTGCGAGAACGGACCGTAAGTGAACATATAGGACATGCTGTAGTTACGGTTCGCATACGCATCCACCAGTTCGTATCCCACGTGCGTCGCCCAGCTGCCGGCCGTCAGCTTCAGCCAGCTGTTAGGAGAATAGCTGATGTATAACTGTTTGATCGCGGCCAGTATGCCGTTGTCGTTGTAGGAAAAATCCTCTGCCCGTTTGCCGAAGCCCAGGTCCGCCACCATATCCACCTTATCCGTTTTGTGTTCCAGCTTTACCGTGGCCATCCCCAGCTCAAATGAATTGTGCGATTGGGTAAAGCTGGTAAAGTCATTATATTTATTCTGGCCAAAATCATAACGGTAATACAGGTCGGCCGAACCCGTAATCGATAAAACCGGCGGCGCCGGCGCCTTGATCGCCGTGTCGGTGGTAGCGGTTGCCGCTACGCCTGTAGCGGCCGTGGTTGTCGCCGTTGTGGCTGTTTGCGCCTTTGCTGCCAGGACAAAGCCGCAACAAGCCATTGGAGCAAGGAACCATTTTTTGAGCATACGATTAAGTTGGTTTTGGTGAGCAATATGAGCAAACAAGATCCCGGACGACCTTTTCGGTCATCATATAACTAATTTAAAGCATGTTAACTTTTGAATAGTAATCCCAGCCGATTAGCAGGATTTTTCCGTAGAAATTGGATTTCTTAAAAAGTGACTCTAAAAAACCGACACTCAAATTAACAAATAGATCACTTTGTTATTGATTTAATGAAAGTAGGCGTTTTTTAGTAAAATTTAAAAAATAGCTAAACATATTTAAATTTTATATATCAATTGGGCCTTTATGGCTTCCCAAAATGATAGTGCCTCTTTCAAAATGGAAAGGGCCGCCCCGGTTGGCATACGATCGGTCTATCTTTGTATTTAATCCTATAAAACCTTATTGATAAACCCTTTATAGTCAATGCAAGTCCTCACTGGACGAATTGGTATACCCTTGGGATGATATCAGTAGTCAGGTTATATTATTAAATCAAAATATGTTTATGTTTCTTCGTTTCGCCCTTTTACCGATTTTAACCCTTTCCCAGGCGTTGAGCGATATGGATACCAAGGGCATCTACCGGACCGAGGCCGATTTCAACCAGCATCACCTCGAGTTTTCCGCCCCCGCTTCCTCCCGGAAAATCATCATCCACACCCACGAGCTCATGGGCGCGCCCAACGTCACCATCGACTCGGCCGGCTCCACTTATTATATTCTCAAGGTCGAGCTCTTTGGCTACAGCGACGGCAAGAACACCTATCGCTTCTTCAACAACCAGACCTACCAGATCCTCGACACCACCGGATTCTACCTCTATGCCAAAAGCGCCCTTCCCCGTGAAAAAGGCTCCGTCGTACAACTCCAGTACTTCTTCAGCGTCTCCGGCTCCGGAGCGATCCTCCCGCTGACCATCGACAACCTCAAAGCCGCCTTCCCCACCCGCGAGGCCTTCCGCTACGCCCTCGATTGCCAGTTCGGCCGCGATAGCCGCTTGCTCGAATACGACGCTCAGTCCCGCGCCTATAAACTAAAAGAACTCTTCCGCACGTTGTAAAAACGTGGAGGCCACCCTCCGATGGTTGGGGGCGGCCTCCTGTTCTTCTCATGTCAATGGTTCTTTCCCGTTTTATCTCAAAAACAACATCTCACGGTATTTGGGGAGCGTCCAGTACTGGTCGTCGACGAGCTGCTCGAGCTTATCGACGTGGTAGCGGATCTCGTCGAAATAGGGATCCTTCACCTCGCTCTGGTAGGCGATAGCCTTGGTGCGGGTATTGGTCATATTATTGGCGATCTTCCGCTTTTCGACCATTTCCTCGACCTTGGTATCGATGGCCGTGATGTGGCCTGAGATCTCCTTCAGGATGCGGAGCTGGCTGGAATAGTCGCTTTCGGTCAGACCGGCTTCCTTCAGGCTCTTGATGTTCGAGGCCAGGGTATTCTGGTATTTGATGGCGGCGGGGAGGATGTGGTTTTGGGCCAGGTCGCCGATGATGCGTGCTTCGATCTGTACTTTCTTGATGTACTTCTCGAGCTCGATCTCGTGGCGGGCCTCCAGCTCGGAGTGCGTATAGACGCCGTTGTGCTCAAAGAGGGCCTTGGCCTTTTCGGTGACCATGGCGTCCAGGGCCAGAGGAGTGGTCTTTACGTTCGGCAGGTGGCGGCGGTGGGCTTCTTTTTCCCATTCTTCGCTATAGCCGTCGCCTTCGAACAGGACGGACTTGCTCTCGGTGATGTATTTGCGGATGATGTGGAGGATGGCTACTTCCTTCTTTTCACCTTTCTCGATCAGTGCATCTACATCCTTTTTGAAGCCCTTTAGGGTTTCGGCCAGGACGACGTTAAGCACGGTCATCGGGCTGGCGCAGTTGGCCGACGAGCCCACGGCGCGGAACTCGAATTTGTTCCCGGTGAAGGCGAAGGGAGAGGTGCGGTTGCGGTCCGTATTGTCGAGGAGCAGCTCCGGGATGCTCCGGTGGAGGTCCAGCTTCAGGACGGCTTCGTCCTGCTCGTCGAACTTATCGCCCACCTTGGTTTCGATATCGGCGAGGACCTTGGCGAGGTATTGGCCGACGAAAACGGAGATGATGGCGGGGGGAGCCTCGTTGGCACCCAGACGGTGGTCGTTCGGCGCCGATGCGATGGAGGCGCGCAGCAGGTCGGCGTAGTCGTGCACCGCCTTGATCGTGTTCACGAAGAAGGTCAGGAACTGCAGGTTGTTCTTCGGCGTGCGGCCGGGGCCCAGCAGGTTGACGCCGGTATCCGTGGCCATGCTCCAGTTGTTGTGTTTCCCGTTCCCGTTGATGCCGGCAAAGGGTTTTTCGTGGAGCAGAACGACCAGGCCATGGCGCTTGGCCACGCGGGTCATGACGTCCATCAGCAGGATGTTATGGTCGACGGCGATGTTGACCTCTTCGAAGATGGGGGCGCACTCGAACTGCGAAGGAGCCACCTCGTTGTGGCGGGTGCGCAGGGGAATACCCAGCTTGTAGGATTCCTGTTCGTAGTCGCGCATAAAGGCGTAAACGCGCTCGGGGATGGAACCGAAGTAGTGGTCTTCCAGCTGCTGGCCGCGGGCGGGCGAGGAGCCGAATACGGTACGGCCGCTCAGCACCAGGTCGGGGCGGGCGTTGGCCAGGCCGGCGTCGATGACAAAATACTCCTGTTCCCAGCCCAGGGTGGCCGTTACCTTGGTAACGTTCCGGTCGAAGTAGTGGCAAACGTCGACGGCAGCCTTGTTCAGGGCTTCGAGGGCCTTGAGCAGGGGCGCCTTATAGTCCAGGGATTCCCCGGTATAAGAAACGAAGATCGTAGGGATACAAAGGGTCTTGCCTTCGCCGGTCTCCATGATAAACGCGGGGGAAGAGGGGTCCCAGGCGGTATAGCCGCGGGCCTCGAAGGTGGCGCGCAGGCCGCCGGAGGGGAAGGAGGAGGCGTCGGGCTCCTGTTGGATCAGCGCCGCCCCGTCAAATTCTTCCAGTGCGGTACCGTCGCTCTTGAGCGTAAAAAAGGAGTCGTGCTTTTCGGCGGTCAGACCTGTCAGCGGCTGGAACCAGTGGGTGAAGTGGGTTACGCCCTTGGTTTCGGCCCAGGCGCGGATGCCGTTGGCGATCTGGCCGGCTACCGCGCGGTCGATCTTCTTGCCTTCCTTGATGCTGTGAACCAGGCTCTTATACCCTTCGTCGCTCAGGAACTGGCGAGCTGTCTTGAGGGTAAATACGTTGTCTCCGAATACAGCAGTGATCCGCGCGTTGGTCTCGGCCGGTGCCGCGGCGTCTTTGGTGAGGTTATTGATAGCCTGGAAACGTAAGGACATAATGAAGATGATTTTGAATTGAAATTTTTGATAATGAGTACCCGTTCCTTAGAAGTTGTCAAAAATAGGGACATTCTATTAAAAAATAGATGATAAAATGCCGAAATAACTCACATTAGCGATTTGCGAAATGTTTATCCCAGCGCCTTGATCTCGCCGATCAATTGCTGTAGTACACCCTTGGCATCGCCAAAGAGCATGGAGGTTTTTGGTTGGAAAAAAAGCTGGTTTTCAATCCCGGCGTATCCCGGCTTCATGCTTCTTTTATTGACAATCACCAGTTTAGCTTTTTCCACCTCGAGGATGGGCATCCCGTAGATCGGCGACGAAGGATCGGTTTTGGCGGCGGGGTTGACCACGTCGTTGGCCCCCAGGACGAGGACCACGTCGGTATGGGCGAAAAGGTCGTTGGCCGATTCCATTTCCAGGAGCCGGTCATAGGATACGTCCGCTTCCGCGAGCAGGACGTTCATGTGTCCCGGCATACGACCGGCCACGGGGTGGATCGCATACTGCACGTTCACGCCCCGGGCGCCGAGGACGCGCTCCAATTCATGACAGGCGTGTTGGGCCTGGGCCACGGCCAGCCCGTACCCCGGGACGATCATGACTTCCCGGGCGTAGGCCAGGACGACGGCGGCGTCGGACTGTGCCATCTCCTTATAAGCCCCGCCCGTAGCGCCCGCACGCCCGGCGGCGGCTCCGCCAAAGGAACCGACCAGCACGTTCGTCAGGGAGCGGTTCATGGCTTTGCACATGAGGATGGTCAGGATGGTACCGGCCGATCCCACGAGGATGCCTCCCGTAAGCATGACCGGGTTGTGGTACAGGAAACCGCCGCAGGCGGCCGCCACCCCTGTAAAGGAATTGAGGAGGGAAATCACCACCGGCATATCGGCCCCGCCTATCGGCAATACGAACAATACCCCGTATACCAGGGAAAGACCTGCAATGGCGTAGAACAGCCAGTCGGTCCCGGCGGCCCCGGTGTAAATCGCCGCACCCACCAAAACCAGGAAAATCGCGATGTTGAATACGTGTTGACCCGGGAAAGCAAAGTCCTTGACTTTCCCGCTGAGTTTCCCCCAGGCCACGATACTGCCCGCAAACGAAATGCTGCCGATGACGAGACCCGCCAGGGTAAACGGTCCCGCGTAACCGGAATGGCGGTATTCCGCTATCGAGATCAGGGCCGCGCAGGCGCCCCCCATCCCGTTGAACAGGCTGACCATTTCCGGCATGGCGGTCATTTTTACCTTCCGCGCCGCCAGCACCCCAAAGACGCCGCCGAGGATCAGCCCTGAAAAGATCCAGCCATAGTTATGGAGTCCATGACCGCCGTTCCGATACAGGAAAAGCGTCCCCACGATTGCTACGGTCATGCCCGCGGCCGCCACCGCGTTCCCGGTCCTGGCACTGGAAGGGTGCGACATCATCTTCAAGCCCACGATAAAGGTGATAGAGCCCAGGATATAACAAAGCGGCAGGAGCGCGGTCATCCGTTCTTCTTTTTATTCTTGAACATTTCGAGCATGCGGTCCGTTACGGCAAACCCGCCCACCACGTTCACCGTCCCTAGTAACACCGCCAGGAAACCCAGCACCAGGGCCGTATAATTGCCCGGGTCGGCCTCTCCCATCACGATGATCGCCCCGATGATGACCACCCCATGGATGGCGTTGGCGCCGCTCATCAGCGGCGTGTGCAGCACGCTGGGCACGCGCCCTATGACTTCCACACCCAGGAACACCGACAGCAGTACGATGTAGATGATTTGTTGGTTGTCGCCTATCCAGGTCAAAAAGGATTCCATATCACAACAATGCTTTTATCCGTTCGTGTACGACTTCGCCCCCCCGGGTGATGCAACAACCGGCAACGAGCTCGTGCGCGGGGTCCAACCCGAGGGCCAGGAAGTTCAGCACGTTTTTCCCGTACAACCGGCTGGCGTCCACCGGCATGTCCGACGCCAGCTCGGAATTCCCCAAAATGCGCACGCCTTTGTATGTCACCAGCCCGACGGCCGTCTTTTCGGTATTGCCACCGCTGCCCGCCGCCAGGTCGATAATCACCGATCCCGGCTTCATCCGGTCCAGCATATCGGTCGTAACCAGGATGGGCGCCGCCCGTCCCGGAATCTGTGCGGTCGTGATCACCACGTCCGCGACCGCGATGGCCGCGGCGATGCGTTCGCGCTGGCGTTGCTGGAAATCCTCGGTCTGCTCCACTGCGTATCCACCGGCCTTCGACGCGTCGGCCGCGCCCTCGACCTCGACGAATCGCGCCCCCAGGCTCAATACCTCTTCCTTTACGCTGGGCCGCGTGTCGAAAACCTCCACCACCGCGCCCAGCCGCCGGGCGGTCGCCACCGCCTGCAGCCCCGCCACGCCCGCGCCCAGGATCAATATCCGGGCCGGGGCGATACTCCCCGCCGCCGTCATGAGCATCGGGAAATACCTGGGCAGCATCGTAGACGCGAGCAGTACCGCCCGATAACCCGCAACGCTCGCCTGCGAGCTCAGCACGTCCATGCTTTGCGCCAGCGTCGTACGGGGCAGCATATCGAGACTGAATATAGTCGCTCCCGCCGCAGCCAGGGAACGCATGAGAGAAGGGTGATACAACGGACGATATTGCCCGATCAATGTTTTGTCTTGTAAATGGATGAATTCATCGGGGACCGGCAGGTGCATGCCCAGCAGCACATCCGCCTCCAAAATACCGGTCCGGTCCCGCAGGGAAGCCCCCGCTACCGTATACGACGCGTCCAGTGCATATGCCGGAAGACCCGCCCCGTTTTCCACCCAGATGGTCGTACCTTTTGCGCAAAGGGTGCTCACCTGTTCGGGTAAGAGAGATACGCGATTTTCACCGCTGGGTTCTTTCAGGACGCCAATGGTCATATCATGGAATGTACGACTTTCGCCGCATATTCCATAGTATCTCCCACCGATACGCCGCTAATTGCGCTACCCGCGAACCGGAAACCCGGACGGGACTGCTCGTACGCCTTCCAGTCATCCATCAGTCGTGCATAACCGATGTTTTTTTGCGGGATCGCATCCATCCAGGTTTGGGCATGGAGCACCCGGATATCTCCCTTGATGTGCAGGATTTCCCTGAGTTCTTCCAGGGCCCCCGCCTGTAACGCCTCCGGATGCCCCCGAACTTCCGACGCGCGGTGCGCGCCCCCGATCATCAAGGTCATCAGCGTCGCCCCCGCCGGGACCTTGGAGGGAAATATCGCCGAGTTGAAAATACACCCCATCATTGAAAGGCCCTCCCGGCTTGGTACCAGGAAGCCAAAGCCCTCCGGCAGATCCAGCGCGTCCGATGCCACGGTTACGTGTACCGTCCGGACAGAGCTGTAGGTCGCGCCACCCGGAGGCGCCGTCCAGATCACCTTGTCCGCGACCGACTCGCCGCCCGTATGCCGCACCAGGAGCTTCCCGCCGGACACGTCCACCCCCGTCACGCGCACGTCCGTATGCAGGTGTCCCGTCAGCGGCGCCGCGAGCGCGTCCGTCAGGCTTTGCAAGCCCCCGGCAAAACTCACGATCCGCCGGCCGCCTTTCATCACCTCCTTTTCTTTCATCAATCCCTTCATCACCGATCCATAGTCGCGTTCCCAACGCGCTACCACGGGGAGTATCTGTTCCAGCGACAGCTGGTCGATATCTCCCGCGTAAATGCCGCTGAAGATCGGGTCGACCACCGCCGCGGCTATTTCCTGACCGAACCGGCGCGAAAAAAAAGCCCCCACGCTTTCGTTACCGGCATTGCCGCGCCGGCGGAACCGTTCGGTGAAAATCCGCCACTTCGCGCCACCGGACAAATAAGGGGACTTCATAAGCTTCATGGGGTGCGGGGAGAGCGCATGCAAAACCCGGTCCTTGACCAGGTACCGGTTTTTCGCGGCCGCCGCCGCCTCGAGCGTTTGAAGACCCAGCGTGGCAACACGCGCTTCCAACGCCGGGGTCATGACCAGTGAATTCGGCCCCAGGTCGAGCTCGAACCCATCGATGTTCCGGCTGGCCATGACGCCGCCTGTGCAAGGGGACGCTTCCAGCAGCTCCACGGAGCGGCCCGCGCGTTGCAGTTCGTAGGCAGCCGTCAAACCGGCGACGCCACCCCCGATGACGATAAATTCCGTATGCATCAAAATGTTTTCCATCTGGGATCATCCTGTCCTGCCGTCCTTACCCAGCCCGCCAGCGCCCGCACCCAATCAGGATGAACGTTTAAACAGGGGATAGCGGTAAAAGCCGCGCCCCCCGCCTGCAAAAAGGTATCCCTGCCCGCCATCGCGATTTCCTCCAGGGTCTCCAGACAATCGCTCACGAACGCGGGACAGGCCACCAGCAATCTCTGAACGCCACGGCCCGGCATAGCCGCCAGCTCAGCGGCGGTATAAGGGCTGATCCATTCGTCCCGACCCAGCCTGGACTGAAAGGATACGCTGTATTGATCCGGGCTCAGCCCCAGCGTCTGCGCGACCAGGCGCGTAGTGGCGTACACCTGGTGGCGGTAGCAGAACCGGTGCGCATCCGAATGTACCCAGCAGCAGTCTTCCGAAGCAAGACAGTGATGCCCCGTGATGTCGCCCTTTTTGATATGCCGCACCGGCACCCCGTGATAGCTGAACAGCAAATGGTCGAATTCCCCCTGGACATAAGGCCGGATGCTTTCGGCAAGCGCATGTATATACGCTTCGTCGTGGTAGTAAGGTTGCAGCACCTTTATATGAAAACCGTATTTGCGCTTCCGGTGGACTTCCCTGGCATATTCCACGGCCGTTTCGTACGAAGACATGGCGTAGTGCGGGTACAGGGGCACCAGCAACACTTCTTTCAGGTCGGGGTTCTCCGCAGCCAATTTGTCATACGCGCCCCGCATCGACGGTCGTCCATACCGCATCGCTATTTCCACCGGGCAGTCCAGCTGCTCCTGTAGCGCCGTTTGTAATTTTTTTGTCAAAACAATCAGCGGCGAGCCCTCGGGCCACCAGATCGACCGATAGGCGTGGGCCGATTTTGGCGCCCGAAAACGCGTGATAATGCCATCCACGAGGAACTTCCTAAATAAATAGGGATAGTCGATCACCCGTTTGTCCATCAGGAATTCGTGTAAATATTTCCTGACATCTTTGACCTGGGTGGTGTCGGGAGAGCCCAGGTTCATCAGGATAACCGCGGTGGAAGACATGGGTCAAAGGTAAAACCAAACATGCATACATCCTTCATGCGGTGATTTACGTATGTACCTTACATGCGGATTTTCAGAGGCAAATATGACATTTCAATGACTGGTAAATTTTTATCGAACACTCATTCAAAAGTAGCTTTGCAGCCATGAGCGAAGAAATCTCATCCGAATCCAGTAAAACCATCGACCAGTTTTTCATCGCAGGGATCAGCTATAAGAAGACCGATGCGGACGTCCGCAGTTTATTCGCCATCAATCAAGAACAATACGGCCAGCTCATCGCCGCGGGTCACGCGCGGAACCTGCACGAGCTGTTTGTCCTCTCCACCTGTAACCGGACCGAAATTTACGGTTTCGCGCCCGACGCCGGCCACCTGATAACGTTGCTTTGCCAGTTCACGAAGGGCGACGAATCCACTTTCCGCGCCAACGCGTTTTGTTACCAGGGCTGGCAGGCCGTCCGTCACCTTTGCCAGGTGAGCGCGGGGCTGGATTCCCAAATCCTCGGGGACTACGAAATCAACGGGCAGATCAAGGTGGCCTCCAAGGTCATCAAGGAACAGGGCGGTCTCGGTCCCTTTACCGAGCGCCTGATCAACACTTCGCTCCAACTGTCCAAAAGCATAAAGAACAATACCGGCCTGAGCAGCGGGACCGTTTCGGTCGCCTTTGCCGCCATACAATACCTTAAGAACCGGCTGAATCCGACCCCCGCGCCCAAGATCGTCCTGGTGGGCGTGGGCAAAATAGGTCGCAGCACCTGTAAGAACGTGCTGGCGCACCTGGAGACGCGGAACATCGTCGTGATCAACCGGACCACCGAGGTTGCCCGGGCATTTGCCCTCGAACAGGGCATCCGTTACGCGCCCATAACCGAGCTGCGGTCGGAGCTGGCGGACGCGGACGCCGTCATCGTCTCCACCAATGCGCCGGTCCACACCGTCGCCGCGGCGGACCTGGCCGGCACCCGGGTGCAACTGGTGCTCGACCTGTCCATTCCCTTTAACGCGGAGCCCGCCATCGCACAGCTCCCCGGTGTAACGTTGATCAACGTCGACCACCTGTCCAAGGAAACCGACGCCACCATCACCCGCCGGAAGGCCGAAGTCCCCAAGGCCGAAAGGATCGTGGCTGAGTTCGTGGAAGAATTCAAGTCCTGGTACGCCATGCGCCAGCAGCTGGGTATGATCCGGGCCGTCCGTCACACCCTTAGCCGTATCCCTTCCGACCACCTCCCCCTGGCCGTGGATGGCGCCCAGGAAGAACGGATGCAAAAAGTGATCAATAACCTCGCCGCCAAGATACGCCGCAACAACCCCAAAGGCTGTTGCTACCTGGAGGCGCTCCACGATTATATAACGCCCGGCGTATAACCGGTGGCCCCGGGAACGCGCCTCCGGCGCGGGATCCCCAGTGGCCGCCCCTCCAACTATGGAACAAAAGATCCGCATAGGAACACGCGACAGCCAGCTGGCGTTGTGGCAGGCAACGCTTGTACAGGAACAGCTGGAAGCCCTGGGACACCCCTCGGAGCTCGTCCATATTAAAAGCGAGGGCGACATCGACCTCGTTACACCCTTATACGCGATCGGCGTACAGGGCGTTTTTACCCGGACCCTGGACGCCGCCCTGCTCAGCGGCCGTATCGACCTGGCCGTCCATTCCATGAAGGACGTGCCGGTGCAGCTCGCGCAGGGCCTTTGGGCGGCGGCGGTGTTGCGACGGGCCAGCCCTGCTGACCTCCTGGTCCTTCGCGGCGACGCTTCCTTCCTCGACGACCGTGACGGCGTCGCCACCATCGCCACCAGCAGCCTCCGCCGCAAAGCGCAGTGGCTCCATCGTTATCCCCGTCACCATGTCGACAACCTCCGCGGTAACGTCAATACCCGGCTGGCCAAGGTAGCCGCCAGCGACTGGCAGGGCGCCATTTTTGCAGCCGCGGGTCTGGAACGCATCGGTTTGCGGCCCGACAACGCCGTCGTCCTCGATTGGATGCTGCCCGCTCCCGCCCAGGGGGCGATCCTGGTGGCCTGCCGCATGGACGACGACGCCCTGCGGTCCGTTTGCGCGCCGCTCAACGACACCGTTACCGCCGCCTGTGTCGACACCGAACGCGCTTTCCTCTCCGCCCTGATGGGCGGGTGCTCCACGCCGATCGGCGCCCTGGCCGAACCCGCTGCCGGGGGCATCCGCTTTCGCGGCAACGTCTGCGCGCTGGACGGCAGCCGTTGCCTAAACGTGGACCGTACCGCCGCCGTAAATGACGCCCCCGCGCTGGCCCGGGCCGCCGCCGGGGAACTTCTTGCCGCCGGCGCCGGGCGACTTATTCAAAAAATGGCATGACCGCCCGTGAACGAAATGACGCCTTCCCCCACGATATGACCCCTCCCCTCGCGATACTGAGCACAAAAGTCCTCGGATGGGAGGCCCGCGGCTATGCGCATGACCAGGGCTGGACGCTGCTGGAGGAAGAATTCATCGAGCTCCGGTCGCTATTCAACGACTGGCTGACCTCTTATGATGGACTCGAAAAGCACTTCAGCCACCAGCGCCAGGCGGAAACCTTTCAGAACTTCTCCAGGCTGAGCGACTCGCTCCGTACGATGGACGACTCCGGCATCGTCGTCTTTACGAGCGAGAACGGCGTAAAATATCTGCCCTGGCACCGCCTCGAGCCATTTTATCACCCAAATGTGAAACCGCTCAGGACGTTACCGGGCACCGTAAACCTCTGGCGGGTCGCCTGTCTGGAGGGCAGGACCCTTACTGCGGCGCTGGAGCGCCTCCGCGAAGAGCAGATCGTGTGCACCGCCAGGAACGGGCAGGAGCTCGCGGAACGTATCATCGGAACCGGCCGTTTTACAAAAGTATTTTTCTTCAGCGCCAGGGAGCACCGCCCGGAATTGACCGACACGTTAAACGCCGCCGGTATCGACGTCGTCGACATCCCGGTGTACGAAACGATCGGCAAGCCAAAGGTCATCGACACGCCCTATGACGGTGTGCTCTTTTTCAGCCCCAGCGCCGTGGAAAGTTTTTTCCAGCTCAACCAGCTTCCCCCCAAAGCGGTTTGTTTTGCCATCGGCCAAACCACCGCGGGCACAATAAAAGACTACACCGACGCGCGCATCATCGTCAGCGAAACGCCTTCCCAGGAAGCTCTGCTGGCCTGTGTCCGGTTTTATTTTGATAACCAGCAATGTTACGAATGAGCACACTGCAAAATGACCTGATCCTGCGCACCTTGCGCGGTGAACCCACGGAACGCACCCCGGTTTGGATGATGCGCCAGGCCGGTCGTTACCTGCCCGATTATGTAAAGCTGCGCAACCAATATTCGTTTTTCGAGCGGGTGCAAACCCCGGAGCTGGCTACCGCCATCACGTTGCAACCCGTCGACCAGGTCGGCGTGGACGCGGCGATCCTGTTTTCCGACATACTCGTCATACCCCAGGCCATGGGAATGGAGGTCCAGCTGGTCGAATCCCAGGGTCCCCTCCTGCCACAACCGATCCGTAGTGAAAAGGACCTGGACCGCCTGCACGTACCCGACGCCGACGGGGAGCTGGGATATGTCCTGGATGCGATCCGCATGATAAAGGGCGAATTGAACGGCAGGGTGCCGCTGATCGGTTTTGCCGGCGCTCCCTGGACATTGTTGTGCTATATGGTGCAGGGCAAGGGCTCGAAGACCTTCGACGAAGCCAAGATTTTTTGCTACACGCAGCCCGCGCTGGCCCACCGCCTGCTCCAGATGATCACCGACGCGACCATCGGTTATCTCCGCGCACAGGCCTTGTCCGGCGCGGACCTCGTGCAAATATTCGATTCATGGGGTGGGTTGTTGGGTCCCGATGACTTCCACACCTGGTCGCTGCCCTATATCCGGCAGATCGTTGCAGCGGTAAAGGACATTTGCCCGGTCATCGTCTTTGCCAAGGGCGCCTGGCATTCCCTGGACGCCATGGCGGCTACCGGCGCCCACGGACTCGGCATCGACTGGTGCATCAGCCCCGCCATGGCCCGCGGGTTGGCGGGCGACAAGGTCGTGCTCCAGGGCAACTATGACCCGGCCCACCTCCTCAATCCGATCCCGGTCATCCAAAAGGAGGTCCGCGCCATGCTGGCCGCCTTCGGCGGCCGCGCCCATATCGCCAACCTCGGTCACGGAATCCTGCCCAACGTCCCCGTCGACCACGCCAAAGCCTTCGTCGAAACCGTACAATCATGGAAAGCGTAAAAGACCGTTTCATCACCCACATACACGCGCTCCAGGACCGCATCTGCGCGGCGCTGGAGGCCATCGAGGCCGCAACCACGACAGGCCCGGCGGGTGCTGCGGCCGCCTCGCCCGTTGGCGGCGCCCGCTTCCGCGAGGACCGCTGGGAGCGTCCCGGTGGCGGCGGCGGTATCAGCCGCGTCATCGAGGGCGGCGCCGTTTTTGAAAAAGGCGGCGTCAACACCTCCGTCGTTTTCGGCGACCTGCCCGAGGTCATGCAGCAACACCTCAAGGTGTCGCACAACCGCTTTATGGCGACCGGTCTTTCGCTCGTCATCCATCCGCTCAATCCATACGTCCCCACCGTCCACGCCAACTGGCGCTACTTCGAGCTGTATGATACCGACGGCCGCGTGGCCGACGCCTGGTTCGGCGGCGGTGCCGACCTGACGCCCTACTATATCTTCCCCGGGGATGGCGAGCACTTTCACCGCACTTTGAAGGAAGCCATGGACCCATTTAGTACGGAGTACTATCCTTTGTTCAAAAAACATTGCGACGAATATTTTATCAATAAACACCGCGGCGACGAAGCCCGCGGCATCGGCGGCGTATTCTACGACTACCTCCGCGACACCGCCGCGCCGGGCGCGAGCGCCGCGCCAGCGGCCAGCCTCGAAACCCTCCTCTCCTTCCAGATCGCGGGCGGTAACGCCTTCCTTCCGGCCTACCTCCCCATCGTGGAGCGCCGCAAGGACCTCACCTGGGGGGATAAGGAACAATGGTGGCAGGAATACCGCCGCGGCCGCTACGTCGAATTCAACCTCGTCCACGACCGGGGCACCCTCTTCGGGCTAAAGACCGCCGGCCGCACCGAGTCCATCCTCATGAGCCTGCCGCCGCGAGCGCGTTGGGCATACGACTATCGCCCCGAGCCCGGAAGCGCCGAGGCCCTGCTGGTGGAGTACCTCAAACCCAGAAACTGGATACCATAAACTATTTTATATATGCTACAAATCAGAAGAAACCGCATCCTCAGGACCACCCCTTCCCTCCGTGCGCTCGTCGCGGAGACGGCCCTGACCCCCAATGACTTTATCGTGCCGCTGTTCATAGACGAAGGGGAAGGCTCAGCAATCGAAATCCCCTCCATGCCCAATTACTACCGCCGCTCCCTCGACAAGACCGTACGCGAAGTAGAAGCGCTTTGGGGCCTGGGTATAAAAAGCGTGCTGCTGTTCATCAAGTGCAAGGACGAACTGAAGGACAACCTCGGGACCGAGGCCCTCAACCCCGACGGGCTGATGCAACGCAGCATCCGCGCGATCAAGGCCGCCGTCCCCGGGATGATCGTGATGACCGACGTAGCGCTGGACCCCTACTCTACCTACGGACACGACGGTATCGTGGAAAACGGCGACATCGTCAACGACCCCACGGTGGAGGTCCTCGCAAAAATGTCCGTCAGCCACGCCCGCGCGGGCGCCGACATCGTCGCCCCCAGCGACATGATGGACGGCCGCATCGGCGCCATCCGCCGGTTACTCGAAGAAAATGGCTTCACCCGGACCGGGATCATGGCCTACAGCGCCAAATACGCCTCCTGCTTTTACGGCCCCTTCCGGGATGCCCTGGACAGCGCCCCCGGTTTCGGCGACAAAAAAACCTACCAGATGGACTACGCCAACCGCCGGGAGGCCATCCGCGAAACCCTCATGGACGTGGAAGAAGGCGCCGACATCGTCATGGTCAAACCCGCGATGGCGTACCTGGACATTATCCGGGAAGTACGCGACGCCGTTACCGTTCCCGTCAGCGCCTACCACGTCAGCGGGGAATACGCGATGATCAAGGCTGCCGCCCGCATGGGCTGGCTCAACGAGGAAAAGGCGATCCTGGAGTGCCTCTCCTCGATCAAACGCGCCGGCGCCGACCTCATCGCCACGTATTTTGCAAAAGATGCCGTAAAATTGCTCAACGCATAAATGCCGTTCGCGGTCCCCGCGACACAACAACCATGTACGAAGCCAGCCAACAACTATTCGCCCGGGCGCAAAACTCCATCCCCGGCGGCGTCAACTCCCCCGTCCGCGCTTTCAAAAGTGTCGGCGGAACCCCCATCTTCATAAAGAACGCCCAGGGCGCCTACCTCTATGACGCCGACGGCAACCGCTACATCGACTATATCGCTTCCTGGGGCCCGATGATCCTCGGGCACGCCTACCCGCCAGTGGTCGAGGCGATCCGCGCGCAGGCGCTCCACTCCACATCCTATGGCGCGCCCACCGAGCTGGAAATCGACATGGCCGAGCTGATAAAAGGCATGACGCCCAACGTCGACCTGATCCGTATGGTTTCCAGCGGCACCGAGGCCTGCATGAGCGCCGTACGGCTGGCCCGCGGGTATACCGGCCGCAACAAGATCGTCAAATTCGAAGGCTGTTACCACGGCCACGCCGACGCTTTCCTCGTAAAGGCGGGTAGCGGCGTCGCCACGTTCAATATCCAAACCGTGCCCGGCGTCACGGCCGGCGTATCGGCCGACACGCTTACCGCGCCGTATAACGACCTGAATGCCGTAAAAGCGTTGGCGCAAGCGCACAAGGGGGAGATCGCCGCCATCATCATCGAACCCGTGGCCGGTAACATGGGCTGCATCCTGCCGCTGCCCGGCTACCTCGAAGGCCTGCGGCAACTCTGCACCGAAGAAGGCATCGTCTTTATCCTCGATGAGGTCATGACCGGTTTCCGCCTGGCGCCCGGTGGCGCCCAGCAACGGCTGGGCATAGACGCCGACCTCGTCACCTACGGCAAGGTCATCGGCGCGGGTATGCCCGTGGGCGCCTTTGGCGGCAAGCGCGTCATCATGGAAAAGATCGCCCCCCTGGGCAACGTATACCAGGCCGGCACCCTCAGCGGCAACCCGATCGCTATGATCGCGGGCTACACCATGCTCCGGGTCCTCCGCGACAACCCCGGGATATACGCCCGTCTCGAAGAGAAAACGCTCCACCTCCGCAACGGTCTCGACCAGGTCTTCAAGGCCAGCGGCTTCGCCTACCGCATCAACCAGCTGGGCTCGATGATCAGCGTCCACTTCAGCGAGGCCGCCGTCACCGATTTCGCCAGCGCCGCCGCCAGCGACATCGACCGCTTCAAGCGTTTCTTCCACGCGATGCTCCGCCGGGGTATCTACCTCCCCCCTTCCGCCTTCGAGAGCTGGTTCCTCAATGACGCGCTCACCATAGCCGACATCGACGCCACGGTCGCCGCCGCCGCCGAGAGCCTGAAGGAGATCGGATAAGCCGCCGCGAAGCGACCGCCCCAATGGCGCTAAAACCTTATGGTAAAATGCTGCGGCGTGAAGAACTCCCGCCGGAAGAACAATATCCCTATGTAAAACAAATCCACCGAGCACGTGACCGACGGATCTGCCTTGAGCGCAGCCCACGCCTCCTCCATCTCCTCACTCCAGTGAATATCGTCAAACACGACGATCGAATCTGCATGCAGAAAAGGCTGCATCTGCCGGAAGTACCGGAGCGTCGGCTCCAGCCGGTGATTCCCGTCGACATAGACAAAGTCTAAAGAGGGCGCAAGCGCCAAAGACAACGTGTCGTCAAAGTTCCCCTCGATGACGCGCAGGGACGACAACCCCAGGGACGCGAAATTCCGCCGCGCGACGGCCGCCACGGCCGGCGCCCCCTCGCAAGTCACCACCGACGCCGAAGGCGCCCCCAACGCAAGGTACGACGTCGTTATCCCCAACGACGTCCCCAGTTCCAGAATCGAAGAAGGCTGATAATACCGCGCCATCCGGAAAAACAACTGTCCGAACTTCCGAGGCTTTAGCGCCGACCGGGCGATGGACGCCACGGAACGCGAAGACGAAACGCCCGCGCCAAAGTCCTCGACCGACAAGACCGTCCCATCCGCCAACAACGACGAGCGCAATGCCTCGACGGAAGCATACTCCGGATAAGAAGCCCTATCGGCCAGCACGGCAGCAACGAAGTCGAACACAAACGGCGAATGTATCCCATGCCCGCGCCCGTTGGAAGCGGAGAGCAAATAACGAATATACTTGGGTGCAAGTTCGAATGCGGAATACCCCATCAGCGTTTCCTTTCCCAGGTTTCAAAAGTATAAGCGTACGCGTGCTGCGCATCCGCTTCGCAGCGCCGGGACTGGCGCAGCGTCCATTTGGACCAGTCCGGCTCGGGGAAAAAGGTGTCGGCCTCGGGGCTGGCGTGAACCCGGGTGAGGTAGATGCGCTCGGTGAGGTCCATAAAGGCGGCGTAGATCTTGGCGCCGCCGATGATAAAGACTTCCCGGCAGGAGGTGGCGGCGGCCTTGTTCAACGCCCCGTGGAGGGTGGTGGCGGTCCAAACCTCGGGGTCGGTGACGTGCAGGTCGGGCTGGTGGCTGACCACGATATTGAACCGGCCCGGCAACCGTTTGCGGCCCAGCGAATCCCACGAAGCGCGGCCCATGATCACGGGCATACCCCAGGTGGTGTACTTGTAAAACTTCATGTCGTTCGGAAGCCGCCAGGGCAGGTCGTTCTTCAACCCGATAGCGTTGTTTTCCCCCGCCGCGACGATCGCGCTGATGATCATACGGCAACGGGGGCTTTTATGGCCGGATGGCTTTGATAATCCAGTAACGAAAAGTCTTCGAAGGTAAAACCGAAAATGTCGCGAACCGCCGGATTCAACTTCATCCGGGGCAAAGGCAGCGGCGATCGCGTCAATTGCAGCCGGGCCTGTTCCACGTGGTTGGAGTACAGATGTACATCCCCGAAAGTATGCACAAACTCACCCGGCTCCAGCGAGCAGACCTGCGCCATCATCAGCGTCAGCAACGCATAGCTGGCGATATTGAACGGCACGCCCAAAAAGACGTCCGCGCTACGCTGGTACAGCTGGCAGGAGAGCCGGCCATCGGCGACATAGAATTGAAACAGACAGTGACAGGGGGCCAGGGCCATCGCGGGTATATCCGCCACGTTCCACGCGCTTACAATCAACCGGCGGCTATCCGGGTTCGACTTGATCTGCCGTACCACGTCGCTGATCTGGTCGATCGTCTTCCCGTCAGGGCCAGCCCAACTCCGCCATTGATGACCGTACACAGGACCCAAATCTCCCGACGGAGAAGCCCATTCATCCCATATCGTGACGCCATGTTCATGCAGATATTGCACGTTCGTGTCTCCGCGAAGGAACCAAAGCAGCTCGTAAATGATACTTTTCAAGTGAACTTTCTTGGTCGTAACCAGGGGAAAACCCTCGCGCAGATCAAAGCGCAACTGGGCGCCAAAAAGACTTTTTGTCCCCGTACCCGTGCGGTCGGATTTATCCGTGCCCGAAAGAAGAATCCCCCGTAAGAGATCGAGATATCCCTGCATCCTGCAAACTTAAAAAGAAAGTTCTACTTTCCCCTCCTGCGTTCTATTTCCTTCTGTATCAGGCTCAACTCACGCCCCGTTTGACCCGAGACCGAACTGTTCTCCTGGGCCCGGCGCATCAGGTAGGGGATCACGTCCCCGATGGGACCAAAGGGCAGGTATTTGCTCACCGGGCAGCCCCCCGCGGCCAGGTTGAAGGTGATGTTGTCGCTCATCCCGTAGAGCTGGGAAAAATGCACGTGCGGGTGGTTCAGCGGCAGGTTCCTTTCCCGGAGCAGCCGGACCGCCAGGAGATTGCTCTCCTCGTTGTGCGAAGCAACGATCAAAGCAATGTCTTCGATATGCTGTATGCAGAACTCCAATCCAAGATTATAGTCCCTGTCGGTCGCGGATTTGTTGGGTTGGATGGGCGAAGGATAGTGCAAACCGGCCGCCCGTTTCCGCTCTTTTTCCATATAGGCGCCCCGCACCAGCTTTGCGCCCAACAGGAAACCCCGTTCGTGCGCGACCTCGTAGCTTCCTTTCAGAAAAGCCAGGCGGTCGTGCCGGTATAATTGTATCGTGTTGTAGACCACCGCGCGTCCGTCCCGGTTAAACCGGTCCATCATCTGCATCGTGATGGCATCCACCGTGTTTTGTATCCAGGTCTCTTCCGCGTCGACCAATACGCCGACCCTGGCGGACGCCGCACAGGAACAAATCCGCTCCATACGCGCCACCACCCGGGCCCACTCCTCCTGCTCGGCTGCTCCCAAACCGGCCGCGGTCACGCCCTTATACCCGTCGTCCGGCCCGGACAACGCGTCCATGCGTTCCAGCAAGCCAAAACGCGCAAACCCCGTCACCTTGACGCTGATCAGCGGGATATTGGGTTGGGAGCCAGCATACCGGATCACCCGCATGAACTCCTCCGTCGCATGGTCGAAATTCTCTTCGCCCTCCTTCCCTTCCACCCCATAGTCGAGGATGACGCTCACCCCGTACCGGGCGAGGCTCGCCGCCACGATGGCCGTCTCCTCGAGCGTTTCCCCACCGACGAACTGCTCGAAGATGGTGTCCCGGATCAGTCCCTTGACCGGCAGTTTCAACCGCATGGCCAGCGGCGTCAGCCGGGTGCCCCATTTGACGAGCGACTGGTAACCCATGGAGCTGAATAGGAACTGGGCCTTGCGCAACGCCTTGTCCGATTTATAGGCAAAGGCGTTTTCCGTATTGTCGAATGAAATCTCCGCCATCGGCTGTATGCTTTAAAGCCCGAACAACCCTTTGTTCAGCAACTGTAGTGTCTTCTTTTTGTGCTCCGCCGGAACCACCAGCGAAACGTTGTGCGGGCTGCCGCCAAAGGACACCATCCGTACGGGAACCCCCGTCAGGGCGTCAAAGAGACGCGTGAGCGTGCCGCTTTCCTCGGCCAGCTCGTTGCCTACCACCGATATGATGGTCTGGTTCTCGTCGACTTCCACGGTTCCGAAGGGTTCGAGCTCCTTTATGATGTCGCTCAGGTGTTCTTTGCTGTCGATGGTCAGCGAAACCGCCACCTCGGAGGTCGTCACCATATCGATGGGCGTACGGTATTTCTCGAATACCTCGAATATCTTCCGGAGGAAGCCATATGCCAGCAGCATGCGGCTGCTTTTTATCTTGATGGCAATGATCCCGTCCTTGGCGGCTACCGCGCGGGGACCGGAAGCCGTGGTCGTCTCCTGGATGATCGTCCCCCTGGCGTCCGGCTGCATGGTGTTGAGCAGCTTTACCGGGACGTTATAGTGTTGCGCGGGCCAGATGGAGGCGGGGTGCAGGATCTTCGCGCCGAAGTAGGCCAGCTCCGCGGCCTCATCAAAACTCAGCACGTCGATGGGCACGGTCTTGTCCACGATCCGCGGATCGTTGTTGTGCATGCCGTCGATGTCCGTCCATATCTCGCAAACCGACGCCTGGATGGCGGCTGCAACGAGCGAAGCCGTATAATCGCTGCCGCCCCGTTTGAGGTTGTCGATTTCGCCCCTGGCGTTCCGGCAGATATAACCCTGCGTAACGAACAGCGGAATGTGTTTGTTCTCCTCGAGTAACATCGACAACCGGATCTTGATAGCGGCTACCTGCGGCTCGTCATAGCTGTCTATGCTCATGAACTCCAGCGCGGGGAGCAGCTTGTGCAGGACGCCCTCCTGTTCCAGGTAGCATGAGAACAACTTGGTGCTGAGTAATTCTCCCTGCGCAAGGATGTCCTTGTTGAGGGCTTCGTTGAACGATATCTTCAGGATGATGTTCAGGAACTCGAAGTGCTCGGAGACGATGTGTTTGGCTTTGTCCAACGCGGGGCCCGGTTTCAGCAGCTCCGCCACGAAGGCGTGGTAGTGTTTTTCCAATTGGTCGATGACCTCCTTGGCGCGGCCTTTTTCGCCCTGGGCGCAGGCTTCCCCTATCGACACCAGCGTGTTGGTGGTGCCGGACAGGGCCGACAATACGACGATCTTGGGATCATTGTCCCGCGTGATCAGGTCTTTTACCTGGTGCATTCTCTCGGGCTTCCCGACAGAAGTCCCGCCAAACTTCATTATCTTCATAATCGATTAAATCGGCTGCAAATATATAGTATCTATGCCCAAGAAACTCCCTATCGTCCTTCTCCTTTTCGCCGGGGGCGCCCTTACCGCCGGTTGCAGCAAGAACAGCGGCTCCACGGCCGCCTATGTCGATTTCGTCACCGGCGCCGCCCAGCAGAACTACGCCGTCACCGCTACCAATGCCACGATCGTCAATAACCTCTACCTGTTAACTATAGCCGCCACGTCCACCAGCGGCGCCAACGGCAATATCATCATCGATCTGGCAAAGAGCCAGTCCTTTGCGACCGGCGACGTCTTTTCCAACGCCTATGTCGGGGGAACCCTTACCGTACAGGCCCAGGTCGAATACGTCCCGGACATGACGCAAAGCGTCGAATACGTCTCGTTGCCGCTCCAGGACAGCATTTCCCGGGTGGTCGTCCAACTGACGAGCGTCACGTCGAATACCATCCAGGGCACGTTTACCGCCACCCTGGTAAGCCGCAGCGATACCACCAAGGTAGCCAGCACGATCACCGGAGGCACATTCTACACACCCTTTACACCGCCGCAATAGGCGTCACGCCAAAGCGCGCCGCCAATTCCATAAGGTCCGAAACCACGGCGTCCACGAGCGGAATGCCCTCCAAACGACGAACCGTCTCGAATTCTCTCTCCGGGTCTCCCGGAATCAGGACGCGCTCCTGCCCCTCCACCGGCTTGGCGGAGCGGAAACGGCGTATCCATTGGTCCATATGTTGCTTGAACTCGTCCGCGGGTCGGAAAGCGTCGATCCGCATGGCGCCGAAAAAATGACCGATCCCTTTCCCCGGGAGGTTCGGGGCCACGGGCAGGAACGCCACGAACGGCGGGACCCAGGGTCCGTAGTTCGCCCCGCTGAGTATCGCGGAAAAAATATCCACCACCGCCCCAAGCGCATAGCCTTTGTGGCTCCCGTGCTCGCGGTCCCCGCCCAGCGGCAGGAGCGCCCCGCCCCGGGTCGTGGCGGTCGGGTCCGTCGTAGGTTGCCCTGCGGCGTCCTGTATCCAGCCCAGGGGCGCCTCCGCCCTTTTACGCTGCAGGATTTCCAGCTTCCCATTGGCCGCCGTCGTCGTCGCGAGGTCCGCCACAAAGGGCGGCTCCTCCCCCGCGGGAATGGCCACCGCGATGGGGTTTGTGCCCAGCAGCCGCTCCACCGAAAACGTGGGCGCGACCAGGGGGCTGGCGTTTGTCATCGACATCCCGATCATGTTGTGCGGGATGGCCTGCATGGCATGATAACCCGCAATACCATAGTGGTTGCTGTTCCGGGTGCTTACCCAACCCGTCCCGGCCTGGGTTGCCTTGGCGATCGCCACCTCCATGGCAAAAGGCGCGACTACCAATCCGAGCCCGCCGTCACCGTCCACCACCGCTGTCGAGGGCGTTTCATAAGTGACGCGGATACCCGGTCGCGGATTGATCCGGCCGTTTTCCCATAGCCGTACATATCCGCTCAATCGTGCGACACCATGCGAATCGACACCCCGCAGATCGGCGGATAACAGCGTGTCCGCGGCCGTACGCGCCTGGTCGGGCGGGCAACCGATCGCCATAAACACCTCCAGGGCCAGCCGGTGGAGGTCTTCAAATCTAAAAGCAGCCATAGTTATGCTTGCGCCGTTGGACCGCCGAAGTTAAAGGGGAGCTCGATCGAATCAAGGTCCTGGATCTGCCCGTGGACCGATTCGTACCGGTTGATATTGTCCGCCAGCGCATTCATCAGCCTCTTGGCGTGATGGGGCGTCAGGATAATCCTGGACTTTACCTTGCTCTTGGGCGTACCCGGCATGACGTTCACGAAGTCCACCACGAACTCGGTATGCGAATGCGTGATGATCGCGAGGTTGGCATAGGTCCCCTCCGCTACCTCTTCCGAAATTTCGATATTGAGCTGATTCGGCGCTTGCTCTTGTTGTGCCATGAGTTTTCTTTAGGCCGCAAATATACGCCCGCCGGCCCAAAAACGCCTAAAGGTCCGCGCCCCAAGAAGGTCCGCGCCCCAAGCGCGTAGGCGGTGTCTGAGGGGTGGGGTGCCTCTTTTATCCCGTTTTGGCCAAACGTTTG